>USKL01000213.1 GCA_900555225.1 uncultured Collinsella sp. | reverse complement strand
AAGACACCTCCCCCTTCCCCACCGCCGCGCAAAAACTCATCCAACATTAATCTTGGCTCAAGAATCGCTTAATCTATAACCTGCACTATAGAGTTCGACCAAGGGCGGGGCGGCGTCACGCAGGCCGCCGAACGCAACGCTCGCGCCCGGGCAGATCGCCCGGCGTCGCGCCCATCGAACGAAAGGAACAGGTCATGGACGACCTCGAAAAAGTTGAAACCATCCGCACCAAGTGCAACGTGAGCTACACCGATGCCAAGACCGCGCTCGACGCCGCCGACGGCAACGTCTTAGATGCCATCATTTGGCTCGAGTCGCAGGGCAAGACCCAGACCACGTCGGCGCACGCCGCCACCGAGTCCGCGCCAGTCGATGAGCCCTCAGCCGAGATGGTCGCCGCGCAGGCCGCCTACGAGAAGTCGAGCGAAAAGACCGACTTCTCCAAGAAGATGGACAGCGTGTGGGAGTACCTCAAAAAGCTCTTCCGCCTGAGCCTGGACACCAAGTTTATCGCCACGCGCCGCGACGCGATCATCCTCAACATTCCCATCCTGATCCCCATCGTCGCGCTGTTTGCCTGGGGCGCCACGATATGGCTGATGCTGATTGGCCTGTTCTTTGGCATGCGTTACCGCATCGATAGCGACGGCGACGTACCCGGCAGCATCAACAACCTTATGAATCACGCCGCCGATGCCGCGGACGACATCAAGCAAAATCTCAACGACGACAAGTAATCGCAGACGGGGGCACGCATGGCACGGATCCTGATCGTAGAGGACGAGGAGAAAATCGCCCGCTTTGTGACGCTCGAGCTGGAGCACGAGGGCTACCAGGTGGAACACGCCGCCGATGGCCGCACCGCCGTGGACCTGGCACTGGAGCGCAACTACGATCTTATTCTGCTCGATGTGCTGTTGCCGCAGCTCAACGGCATGGAGGTCCTGCGGCGCGTCCGCAAGCACAAGGATGTGCCGGTGATCATGGTCACCGCGCGCGATGCCGTGATGGACAAGGTGGCCGGGCTCGATGCCGGCGCCGACGACTACCTGACCAAGCCGTTTGCGATTGAGGAGCTGTTCGCACGGATCCGCGTGGCGCTGAAGCGCTCGGAGGCTGTGCGGACGGCTTCGGGCGTTGGCGGCGCCGGGGCGGGTGGCGCGGGCATCGACGCCACTGCGATACCCCCGGTCAGCAACTCGACCCAAGCTTCCGCCTTGCCCTCCCCCGCCGCGCTCAACGTGGGTTCGGTCGCGCTCGACCCCGGCCGCCGCGAAGTCACGGTCGGCGGCTCGCCCATCGCGCTCACGGCCCGCGAGTTCGACGTCCTCGCCCTGCTTATGGCTCATGCCGAGACCGTGCTCACGCGCGAGCGCATCGCGCACGAAGCGCTGGGCTACGAATACGTGGGCGACACCAACAACGTCGACGTACACATCGCGCACCTGCGTGCCAAGATCGAGGACGCTGGCGGCGCCCGCATCATCCAGACCGTGCGCGGGGTGGGCTATGTCTGCCGCGCGTAACGCCGAGGCCAAGCGCGTCACCTCCATCGCCCGTGCCATCAACTGGAGCTATATGTGGCGCCGCTTGATGAGCTACGTCTGGCTCGATCTGCTGCTGATGGTGATTGCGGCGGCGATCCTCGTCTATGGATACAACCAGACGCTGCCCGACAGCGCGTTTACCGCAGGCTGGATTCCCGGCGCCACCGTTCACAGCATGTCGCTGACGCCCGCGCGCGGCTGGGACCTGACAACGCTCACCTATACCGTCGAGCTTGCGCGCACCAGCAAGTCCTTCCCCCTCGCGCAGGACCTCGTCACGCTATGGCCTCTCTACCTTGTCGTTGTGGGTTGGCAGGTCATCAGCGTGCTCAACATGCTCGGCGGCGCGAGGCGCGTGCGCCGCACCATGGCGCCACTCAACGACCTGGCCTTGCGCGTGGACGAGCTCGGCCGTATGCAGCTCTCCGGCGGCAAGATGGAAACGCTGGAGCAGGCCATCGAGCGCGCAAGCGTCGACTCGCCGAGCGTCACCACCGGCGACGCCGACCTGGCGAGCATCGAGGTCGCACTCAACCGCCTGCTGCGCCAGATGCAAGAGGCCAAGCTGCAGCAGATGCGCTTTGTCAACGATGCGAGCCACGAGCTGCGCACGCCCATCGCGGTGATTCAGGGCTACGTAAACATGCTCGACCGCTGGGGCAAAGACGACCCGGACGTACTGGCGGAGTCCATCGCCTCACTCAAGGCCGAAAGCGAGCATATGCAGGAGCTCGTGGAACAACTGCTGTTTTTGGCACGCGGTGATGCCGGCCGCACGGTCCTGCGGCGCGCACATACCAACCTGGCCGCACTGGTCGGCGAGGTCTGCGAGGAATCGCAGATGATCGATACCGAGCACACGTATCGGCTAGCCTTTGACGCTGCGCTTGCCAGCGACCCGCGCTGCGACGCGCCCGTCGACGTGGCGCTCGTGAAGCAGGCTCTGCGCGTGATCGTGCAAAACGCCGCCAAGTATTCGGACGCGGGCACGACCGTCACATTTGGCATAGCGCCGGATGCGGGCGCGGACAAGATCGACATAAGTGTTGAGGACGAGGGCATCGGCATGAACCAGGAATCCGCAGCTCACGCGTTTGAACGGTTCTACCGTGCCGACAACGCACGCGATGCCGGCACGCAGGGCTCGGGTCTGGGGCTTGCCATTGCCAAGTGGATCGTCGATAGCCATGGCGGTGTCATTGGCGTGACCTCAGTCGAGGGCGTCGGCAGCCGCTTTACGATTCGCCTGCCGCGCTAGGAAACCCCTCGGCATAAATAAAGGGATGGGGCCACGCGGCCCTATCCCTTTTTGCTAGCTATGGCAGCTTGTGCGCTATTCGCGGCACAGGTGCACGGCGAAACCGGCGAACTCGCGCTTAAAGTACACGAGCTTGGTACCACCGTCGGGCAGCAGCGCGCGCGACTCCTCGTTGACCTCGAGCCCGCGCTCGGCAAACCACTTCTCAGCCGCATCGATGTCGTTGACGGCAAAGCCGATGTGGCCCTTGGCGCCACGACCGTTCTGCTTCATGATCTCGACCAGCGAATCATTAAAGTACGAAACGGGGGTCTCGATAACGGGCAGGCCCATCATCGTCGAGAACAGCTCCGCGATCTCCAAGGCATCTGCCGGGTCAGTGGCGTTAATGCCCACATGGGCAACGCGCATGCCAAAGAGCTCGACCGGATTGGCGTTCTGCTCATTCATACAGGCAGCGCCTACTGAGCCATAACGTCGAGAACGGCCTTCTCGGCAGCGACGCGGTTCATGCC
>USKL01000212.1 GCA_900555225.1 uncultured Collinsella sp. | reverse complement strand
TGCTCAACCTTGTTGTGACGACAGTTGCCTATCTCGATGACATCACAAGCTCGCGTTCGGCGTCGTACGACTTTGCCCGCAGCGGTTTTGTCGCCGAGCGTCAGTTGCCGCTGTCCGAGCATAGCATCGTATATGTGCTGGACCTGCTGCGTGGCCAGACCATCTCCTTTGAGCCCGCCTGGTCGCGGGGGACGACGACGCATCGCACCTATGACGTGGCGGTTGAGATGCCTCCGGAAGGGGAGGATGAGGCTCTGTCTAAGCGCCCACCGCTCCTTGCCGCCAAAATCGCGCCGGCGGCTGGCGGCAGCTACGATCTACGCCTGCCGGCCGATGCATACTGCTTTGCTTCGGGCGACGTTGCCTATCTGGTCGACACCCGCCGTGCGCGCCGCGCCGATGTAGCGTTTGCCCAGCATGCGGCGCCGTTCCTATCGGGCTTACTGCCCTGTCGCACGCCGATCCATATCGCTGTCGACCAGGTGGGGGAGTTCTGTCGTATGGCGCTGCCCATTTTGCGCGACTACACCGACCTTACCGCGCCCGCCGTGCTCGACACCGTGGCGCCCGAGCCGAGCTTTGCCATGGCAATCGGTGTCGACGACGGGCTCGTGACCTGCAAGATTACGGTTTCCTACGGCGACTGGTCGGCAGATCTCTTTAGCCTGGGTGCTCCGGGAAGCCCCTTCGAAGAACAGCGCCCGGGCGTGCCGCCGCGCGACGAGATAGCAGAGTTTCGCGTTATGGACACGGCTGCCCTGTACTTTGATTTCCGCGAGGGCGGCCTGGCGTTTGAGGAGCGCGATGACGAGAGCCTGTTCCACTTGCTGACCGAGGGCCTGTCTGCCCTGTCCGAGCTTGGAGAGGTCATGCTCAGCGACCGTCTGCGCCAGATTTCGGTGCGCCCCGCGCCCAAGCTCTCGGTTCGTGCGGCCGTCAAGAGCAATCTGCTCGACGTCGAACTGGGCGCGAGTGGGCTTTCGGCCGCGGACCTTGCCATCTACCTCGACTCCTACAAGCGTCACCAGACGTTTGCGCGCCTTACGTCCGGCGACATCGTTCGCCTGGATGAAGGTGCCCGCGCTGCGTTTGGCTTTGCCGAGGACCTGGGGGTCGATGCTGTCGACCTGCTCGACGGCGTGTCGCTTCCCGCGTCGAGTACCCTGTTTGTCGACAGCATGCTTGCGCGCACGCCCGCGCTCGAAGCCGATCGCGACGCTGCGTTCCGTCGCACCGTCGAGCGCTTGGATACGCTCGGCAAGATGGACTTTACGGTGCCGGTCTCGCTCAAGGCCACACTGCGCGGCTATCAGGTCGACGGCTACCAGTGGCTCGGCTCGCTTGAGCACCTGGGCCTCGGCGGTATCTTGGCCGACGATATGGGCTTGGGCAAAACACTGCAGATGATCGCGCATATCCTGGCGCGCGTGGAGGCGGGGGATGCCAAGCCCACGCTCGTGGTGTGCCCTGCGTCGCTCGTGTATAACTGGACCGCCGAGCTGGAGCGCTTTGCGCCTTCGCTCGACGTGTGCGCTATCGTGGGCGCCAAGGCGCAGCGCCGCGTGCAGATAGCCGGCGCTGACGAGCATAACGTGGTTGTAACGTCGTATGACCTCATGCGGCGCGATATCGACGAGTATGCCGAGCAGGACTTTGCCCGTGTGGTGCTCGACGAGGCCCAGTACATTAAAAACCCGCTCACGCAGGTGGCGCACGCCGCCAAGCGTCTGCCTGCCGGCGTGCGCTTTGCCCTGACGGGCACGCCCATCGAAAACCGCTTGTCCGAGCTCTGGAGCATCTTCGACTTTTTGATGCCGGGCCTGCTTGGCTCGCGCGAGTCGTTTGCCAAGCGCTTCGAAAGCCCGGTCGAGCACGCCGAGGGTGACAGCGCCGCTCGCTTGCAAGCGCTCGTGTCGCCGTTTGTGCTGCGCCGCGTTAAGGAAGACGTGGTGGCCGACCTGCCCGAGAAGATCGAAGACACCGTCATGGCACAGCTCACCGGCGAGCAGCGCAAGCTCTACCTGGCCAACCAAGACCGTATCGCCCAGCAGGTGCAGCATCGCGAGGCATCCGAGTTTAAGAAAGACAAGCTCAAGGTGCTCGCCGAGCTCACCAAGCTGCGCCAGATCTGCTGCGACCCGAGGCTGCTGTACGCCGATGCCAAGGATCAATCGGCCAAGCTTGCCGCCATCACCGAACTGGTGGAAACCTGTGTGAACGAAGGCAAGAAGGCGCTGATCTTCTCCCAGTTCACCAGCTTCCTTGATCTGATCGCCGAACGTTTCGACGCGCAAGGCCTGCGCTACTACACCATCACCGGCTCCACGCCCAAGAAGAAGCGTCTCGAACTCGTCGACCAGTTCAATGCGGACGATACGCCTGCCTTCCTGATTTCCCTGAAGGCCGGCAACACCGGACTGAACCTGACCGGTGCCAGCGTGGTCATCCACGCCGACCCATGGTGGAACGCCGCCGCACAGGATCAGGCCACCGACCGAGCACATCGTATCGGCCAGACCGAAGACGTCAACGTGTATCAGGTGGTGGCCAAGGACACCATCGAAGAACGTATCTTGGAGCTTCAGCATACTAAGAGCGAGCTCGCCCGCCAGTTCACCGACGCTTCCTTGCTTGCCGACGAAGCCGGCACCGGCGCCAGCGCCCTCACCGAAGCCCCCGCCTCCATCGCCACCCTCACCAAGGACGATCTCCTCAATCTGCTGGGGTGACAGAGCTTCTTTGTGCACTCCCCATCCCGATTAAGAACATGTGTATTCATGGGTTTGCGGATGTGTAGGTGAATGGTGAAAGTGTTTTTCGATATTTTTATATCGATATTCGATATATTATGATGGTGGCATACGGTGCTGTGCAGGTTCCTCCATTGATATTGATATTGGATTAAGGAGCATAGCCATGAACGCTGGTATCGCATTCATTTCTCGTAAATCTCGCAAAACAGACGTCGCTTGGCGCTATGCCATTGCCGTGGTGCTTGTCGTGTGTTGTATTGGGCTCGCATATGTGGAGATTGTTGTGGCGCCGTGGTTTATCAATGAGGTGGTGTCTATGTTTCCGGAGACCACGTTGCTTAAAGAACCGTCCATGTTCTGGGAATGGGCGATTCTGCTCGCCGTTCAGGCGACTTTGCTGTGCACGGCGGCCAAATTGGTGGTACCGGAGCGTCTGTTGGCTCAAGCAGCTGGACTGCTGGATATGATTCGTATCGTCGCGCTTATCGTCGTGTTTTCGGTAACCACTACCGGTAACATCACAATCTGCCTCATGAATTTCGGAACTCCGGGCTTTGTATATGGCGTGG
>USKL01000211.1 GCA_900555225.1 uncultured Collinsella sp. | reverse complement strand
TTGTTGTGTGTTCGCGCTATCATGCATGGGTAAATTGGTTAGCCATGGCAAACGGTTAGCCATGGTGAACATAAATGCAACGCCCTGCGGGCGCCGGGGGAGGAACACGGACGTGAAGCTCGATACGCTCGAGATTGGAAAGGACGCCGTTGTCGCATCGGTGGCATCGGACGATCAGGCACTCCGACAGCATATTTTGGATATGGGCCTAACACCGGGCACCGAAGTCACCATGATGAAGTACGCCCCCATGGGCGATCCGCTCGAGATTCGCCTGCGTGGCTACGAGTTGACGCTGCGCAAGGACGATGCCGCACGCATTGAGCTCGTGGATGTGCACGACACCGATACCGGCCCGCGCGCTAACGCCGCAATCGGCACGACAGATCACCCGGCACTGGGCGAGGGGACGTATTCGCCTCGTGCTGCCAAGACGGCCGTGCCCGAGGGCGCACCGCTGCATTTTGCCCTCGCCGGCAACCAAAACTGCGGTAAGACCACGCTGTTCAACCAGCTTACGGGCTCCAACCAGCATGTCGGCAACTTTCCCGGCGTGACGGTCGACCGCAAGGACGGCACTATCCGCAACCATCCCGAGGCGAGTGTTACGGACCTGCCCGGCATTTACTCCCTGTCGCCGTACACAGGCGAAGAGATCGTCAGCCGCCAATTCATTTTGGACGAAAACCCCGACGCCATCATCGACATCATCGACGCCACCAACATTGAGCGCAATCTGTACCTGACGCTGCAGCTCATGGAGCTCGACCGCCCTATGGTCATCGCGCTCAACATGATGGACGAGGTGACGGCCAACGGCGGCGCCGTGGATGTCAACCTGCTCGAGAGCCTGCTGGGCGTGCCGGTCGTGCCTATTAGCGCCGCCCGCAACGAGGGCATCGGCGAGTTGGTTGATCATGCCCTGCATGTGGCGCGCTTTCGCGAGCGTCCCGGTCGCCTGGACTTTTGTGCGCCCGACGGTCCGGATGGCGGTGCACTGCATCGCTGCATCCACGGCATTGCCAACCTTATCGAGGACCATGCCGTGACGGCACGCATCCCGGTGCGCTTTGCGGCGACCAAGCTGGTTGAGGGCGACGAACTGGTGACCGAGGCGCTTCACCTGGATCGTAACGAACTTGACGCCATCGAGCACATCATTACCCAGATGGAGGGCGAGGCCGGCACCGACCGTCTATCTGCGCTGGCCGATATGCGCTTTAGCTTTATCGGCGACGTGTGCGGGCGTTGCGTCGTTAAGCCGCATGAGAGCCGCGAGCACGTGCGCTCCGTCAAGATCGACCGCATCCTGACAGGTCGTTACACAGCCATTCCGGCGTTCCTGGTGATCATGGGCCTCGTTTTTTGGCTAACGTTTGGTGTGATCGGCGCGGCGTTGCAGGGACTCATGGAGGACGGCATCGCTGCCGTCATCGCCTCGGCTGATGCGGGCCTCAAGGCGTTCGGCACCAACGACGTGGTGCGCTCGCTGGCTGTCGACGGCGTGCTTACGGGTGTGGGCAGCGTGCTGACCTTCCTGCCGATTATCGTCGTGCTCTTCTTGTTCCTCTCCATTCTGGAAGACTCCGGATACATGGCGCGCGTGGCCTTTGTCATGGATAAGGTGCTGCGTCGCTTTGGCCTGTCGGGCCGCAGCTTTGTGCCCATGCTCGTCGGTTTTGGCTGTACCGTGCCGGCTATCATGTCGACCCGTACGCTCCCATCCGAGCACGACCGCAAGATGACGGTCATGCTCACGCCGTTTATGAGCTGCTCGGCCAAGTTGCCGGTCTACGGACTGCTGTGCGGGGCGTTCTTCCCGCAGGCGACGGTCCCCGCCATGGTCTCGCTCTATCTGATCGGTATCGTGGTCGGCTGCATTGCCGCCCTGGTGCTCAACCGCACGGCGTTTAAGGGCGACCCGGTGCCATTTATCATGGAGCTTCCCAACTACCGCCTGCCGAGCGTCAAGACGACAGTGATGCTGGCATGGGATAAGGCCAAGGACTTTATTACCAAGGCCTTTACCATTATCTTTGCCGCGACCGTGGTCATCTGGTTCCTTCAGACGTTCGATATCCGCTTTAATGTGGTCGCCGATCAGTCGCAAAGCCTGCTTGCGGGCCTCGGCAGCATCATCGCGCCGGCGCTGGCGCCGCTTGGGTTTGGCGACTGGCGTGCATCCACGGCGCTCGTTACCGGACTTATCGCCAAGGAGAGTGTCATCTCGACCCTCACCGTGCTTTTGGGTGCAACGTCACCCGCGGCACTGTCGACCATGTTTTCGCCGTTTACTGCCTATGTGTTCCTGGTCTTTACGCTGCTGTACCCGCCCTGCGTGGCTGCCATCGGCGCCGTCAAGAGCGAGCTGGGCGCACGCTACGCCGTTGCCGTGTTCGCGTTTCAGGTGACGGTTGCCTGGATCGTGGCGTTTGTCGTGCATTCGGCGGGCATATTGCTGGGGTTGGCTTAGCTTTTTATTGACGGCGCAGCCTCTGTGTATCGAATTGTTTTCGGCCCCGCATCTGTTGCTGACGGATGCGGGGCCGTTGCTATATAATCGCCTCCGCTCAAAATGATTGGAGACGTTATATATGAGTCAGGCAAGGCAAGACGGCATCACGCTCAGGCAGTGGCTCCCGCTCGTCGGGCTCACCTGCTGTGCGTTCGTGTTCAACACGTCGGAGTTTATGCCCATCGGCCTTTTGACTGATATCGCCGCGTCGTTCTCGCTCACCGAGGCCCAGGCGGGCATCATGATCTCGGTCTATGCCTGGGGCGTCATGCTGCTGTCGTTGCCGCTCATGGTGTTTGCCTCGCGCTTCGAGTTCAAGCGGATGCTGCTGGGCGTGCTCGCCGTGTTCTCGCTGGGCCAGTTTCTGTCCGCTGTGGCGCCGACTTATCCCATCCTGGTCTGTGCGCGCCTGGTGGTCGCTTGCGCACATGCCGTGTTCTGGTCGGTCGCTTCGATTATGGCCTCGCGCCTGGTCGACACTCGCCACGGGGCGCTCGCCATCAGCATGATCGCTACGGGCTCGTCCATCGCGCAGATCTTTGGTCTGCCCCTCGGTCGCGCTATTGGCTTGGCCGTGGGCTGGCGCATGACGTTTGCCGTGGTCGGGGTCCTCTCGGCCATCGCGGCCGTCTACCAGGCGACCGTGTTCCCGGCCATGCCGGCGGGCGAGCGCTTTACCGTCAAACAGTTGCCCGAGCTGCTCAAGAACCCGCTCCTGATCGCGCTCTACGCGGTCACGGTTTTTATGGCGACCGGCTACTACGCGGGTTACAGCTATATCGAGCCCTTCCTGGCACAGGTCGCGCACGTCGACGCGGG
>USKL01000210.1 GCA_900555225.1 uncultured Collinsella sp. | reverse complement strand
CTTGCTGCTGAGTGCGACTTCTTCTCCATTGGCACCAACGACCTTATTGGTTACACCATGTGCGCCGACCGTGGCAACGACACCATCTCCAACCTGTACCAGGTGTACTATCCCGCCGTGCTCCGCTCGCTCAAGAACATCATCGAGAGCGGCGTTAAGGCCGGTATCATGGTCGGTATGTGCGGCGAGGCCGCTGCCGATCCGCTGCTCGAGCCGCTGCTGATCAGCTGGGGCCTGGAGGAGTTCTCGATGAGCGCTCCGTCGATCCTGCGCGCCCGCAAGACCATCAGCCAGTGGACCAAGGCCGAGTGCGACGAGCTCGCCGAGAAGGCACTCGCCTGCAACACCGCCGCCGAGGTCAAGGCACTGCTCGAGTCCGCAGCTCGCTAATTTGGTATCAGAGGTACCCGCGTGGTTGGAATGGGCCGGCCACGCGGCCCTCACATATACAGGGGGTACTGTAAATGTTTTACACGCTAACCGCTAACCCGGCTGTCATGACGGTTTCGAGCTCTCCGCTCGAGCCCGACGAGAACGTCCGCACCGGCTCGGCCAGCTACACGGCTAACGGCAAGGGCCTCGACGTGTCCTTCGCCTTTAAGAAGATGGGCGTCGACACCGTCGCGCTCGGCTTCTTCGCTGGCTTCACGGGCAAGTTCATCGTCGAGGAGGTCATGAACCTGGGTTGCCTCTGCCGCCCGGTCTGGACCGACGGTATCACGCGCATTAACACCTACGTCAACGATGGCCAGCACGAGTACGGCATCCTGAACCCGGGTGCTCCGATCACGCCGCAGCACCAGGAGGAGCTCTACAACATCCTGGACACCGCGGGCGATCTCGAGTGCCTGATCGTTTCCGGCTCCGTGCCTCCCAAAGCTACGCCTGACTTCCTGGCTCAGGTCATGGAGCACGCTCAGGCCCGTGGCGCCGACGTCGTCCTGGACCTGTCCTCCGATAAGCTCAAGGAGCTCGCTCACAAGAAGCCGCTGCTCATCAAGCCGAACCATCACGAGATGAAGGCCATCTTCGGCGTGCCGGTTGACACCGACGACGAGGTCCGCGTTGCCATGAAGATGGCTCACGACGCCGGCGTTCAGAACGTGCTGCTCACCCGTGGTAGCCGCGGCGACGCTTACTTCTCCAACGGCGAGGACATCTGGTACGCCAAGCGTGAGTTCAACATCAAGCTGGTCTCTTCCGTCTGCGCCGGCGACTGCACCCTCGCTGCGTTCCTGCACAAGTGGTACAGGGATCGCGACAACGTCGAGGAGGCCATGAAGCTCGCTATGGCCACCGGCGCCAACGTTGCCGAGTCCGTCGGCATCGGCGACTTCGGTCACGTCGACGAGTACAGCAAGCGCGTTGCTGTCCGCAAGCTCGATCGTCAGTAATCGAAACGCGACATATTCGTGCGCATGCGGCGCCCCGGTTTCGGCTGGGGCGCCTTTTTGTTCCGCCACAGGGGAGAGGTGTCCCGCCGTACTTCATCGCTTCCACACCGTTCACCGAGTTGTCCTAGCCTTTTACCGATGCGTGGAATATACTTTCATTAACACGCTGCTTCGTGAAAGGAACATTCATGATTTACACGCTCACTGCAAATCCCGCCATTGACTACAACATCGCCTGCGACGGCCTTGCTGCCAACACCGTCACGCGTACTCGCAACGCCGTCTATACGCCCAACGGCAAGGGCCTTAACGTCTCGTTTACGCTTGACCACTACGGTGTCGACACCACGATCCTTGGCTTCTTCGCTGGCTTCTCGGGCGAGTTCATCGTCAAGGGCGCCGAGGCCCTGGGCGTGCCCGTCAAGCCCGTGTGGACCGACGGCATCACGCGCGTCAACGTGTTCCTCAACGCCGGCCCCGACACCGAGTACAACATGGTCAACGCCGGTGCCGCCATCAACGAGGCCAACGAGCAGGAGATGTTTGAGCTCATCGATTCGCTCGATGACATGACCTGCTTGGTCATCAGTGGCTCGCTGCCTCCCAACACTTCCGAGGGCTTCCTGGCCGAGGTCCTGCGCCGCGTAAAGGCCAAGGGGGCCGAGTTCGTCCTCGATATCTCGAGCCATCAGCTGGCAGACCTCATTGCCATGGAGCCGCTGCTGATCAAGCCCAATGACGATGAGCTGCTCGATATCTTTGGCATTAAGGTGAGCGGTGGCGACGATGAGTCCGTCAAGGGCGCGATGGCCGAGCTGCACGCCAAGGGCGCCAAGAATGTGCTGCTGACTCTTGGCGGCGCCGGTGCGTACTTCTCCAACGGCGAGCACATCTGGTTTGCCAACCGCACCTTCGACGTCAAGCTGCTGTCGACGGTGTGCGCCGGCGATTCCTCGCTCGCTGCCTTCCTGTCCGTGTGGCACGACGCCCCCGAGCGCGTCGAGGACGCCCTGCGCCTTTCGATGGCTACCGGCGCCAACGTGGTCGAGTGCCCCGGTCTGGGCGATTTTGCCAAGGTGGACGAATATAAGAAGCACATCGAGGTTCGCCAGGTCTGCTAGCCGCATCGATACATCGTTGCCGAACACCCGCTTTGGATTACCGAGGCGGGTGTTTTTTTGCGCGCTGAACGTATGTGGCGTCTGCTGTCTCGTTTTATCGAATCGACGAAGCAATTGCGTGTGCGCGCTTTCTCGTTTCTTGCTAGACTTCTTGAGAACCATCGATTAACGCTCACAAGTGCAGGAGGCCATAGACATGTGCAATGTTTCGCTCAACGGTACGCAACCGTCCGATGCCTCCCTGCGCGTCCTGCTCGCGCTTGAGGCGGCTGGTCTTGAGGCTTGGTACGTAGGCGGTTGGGTGCGCGACGCCCTGATGGGGCGCCCCAACCACGATGTTGATATGTGCTGTAGCGGCCTGTGGCAGGAGTCCAAAGCGGCGCTCGAGGCCGCTGATATCGCGGTCGTGGAGTCGGGCATTAAATTTGGCGGAATCACGGCTATTTCCGATGGCGAGCGTATCGAGGTCACCACGTACCGCCTGGATGGCTTTTACACCGATGGGCGCCATCCTCAGAGTGTCGAGCGTGCCGCCTCGCTCGAGGACGATCTGGCCCGCCGCGACTTTACCGTCAACGCCATGGCCTGGCATCCCGAGCGCGGGCTTGTCGACCGCTACGACGGCCAGGGTGACTTGGAGCGCAAGCTGATTCGCGCTGTCGGTGATCCCAAGCGTCGCTTTAACGAGGACGCCCTGCGCATGCTGCGTGCGGTGCGCTTTGCCTGCCGTCTGGACTTTATGATTGAGCCCGAGACTAAGCGTGCGCTTGCCGAGTGCGCGCCGCTGCTCGATGCCGTGGCGCGCGAGCGTGTGGGTATTGAGCT
>USKL01000209.1 GCA_900555225.1 uncultured Collinsella sp. | reverse complement strand
CGGGGGCACTTTTTATGCCGATCGGGCGCTATCTGCGTTCCAAATAGGACGCTGAGGATGGCACACGGCGCGCTCCAATGCTGAATACTCCCAAAAATGTACATCGGGACATGACCCACCTGAGCAAAAGCTCTCAAGTTCGGTGTTCGGGGACGCCAAACAGTCCGCAATACATGCAAGTCACATCTCCAGCAACCGTTGAACGGGCAAAATCTACCGTTCACCCCGTGGTGGTTAGGTGAACGTTCACCTTTTGAGGTGCAATGGATTAGTATAGTGAACGTTCACCTAAAGGATAACGAGCGCGCCGTGCGCCCGCCTTGCCAGCAAAGGGGCTGTTTGATGAAAAACTTTATGGACGATCAGGATTTCCTGCTGAGCACCAAGACCGGCGAGGAGCTGTTCCACAACTTTGCCGAGGGCATGCCCATCGTCGACTATCACTGCCACATTTCTCCTAAGGAGATTTGGGAGGACAAGCGTTTCGAGAACATCACCGAGGTTTGGCTGGGCGGCGACCACTACAAGTGGCGCCTGATGCGTGCCAACGGCGTCGACGAGCGCTTTATCACTGGCGACGCCCCTGCTCGCGAGAAGTTCCAAAAGTGGGCCGAGACCCTGGGTCGCTGCGTCGGCAACCCCGTCTTTGAGTGGAGCCACCTGGAGCTTAAGCGCTACTTTGGCTACGAGGGCGTCCTCAACGGCAAGACTGCCCAGGAGGTTTGGGACCTTGCCAACGCCAAGCTCGCCGAGGCTAGCTTTACCTGCCGCAACCTGATCAAGCAGTCCAACGTCCGCATGATCTGCACTACTGACGACCCCGCCGACAGCTTTGAGTGGCACAAAAAGATTGCAGCCGACGACAGCTTTGACGTTCAGGTCGTTCCCGCCATGCGCCCCGATGCCGCTTTGCGCATCGAGCGCGGCCAGGAGTTTGCCGACTACTGCAAGCACCTTTCCGAGGTTGCCGGCGTTGAGGTCAGCGACTTTGAGGGCATGAAGGCTGCCATTTCCAAGCGCTACGACGTTGCTCACGAGCTGGGCTGCCGCGCCTCCGACCACGCACTCGACTACGTTATGTACGTCCCGGCTACCGCCGACGAGATCGAGGCTATCTTTGCCAAGGGTCTGGCTGCCGAGCCGCTTACCGAGGAAGAGGTCCTCAAGTACAAGACTGCCTTTATGCAGTTCGTTGCCGGCGAGTATGTCCGCCTGGGCTGGGCCATGCAGCTACACTTTGGCTGCAAGCGCGACAACAACCGCGCCATGTTTGCCAAGCTCGGCCCCGATACCGGTTATGACTGCATCTCCAACTACACGCCGTCCGACCAGCTCGCCGATTTCCTCAACTCCATCCAGGAGACCTGCGGCTTGCCCAAGACCATCCTGTACAGCTTGAATCCCATCGACAACACCATGATCGATACCGTCATGGGCTGTTTCCAGGAGGCTCCGACTGCCGGTAAGATCCAGAACGGCTCCGCCTGGTGGTTCAACGACAACGAGGTCGGCATGCGCGAGCAGCTTACGGCTCTGGCTAACGAGGGCGTGTTGGGCAACTTTGTGGGCATGCTTACCGATTCCCGCTCCTTCCTGTCCTATCCGCGCCACGAGTACTTCCGTCGCGTGCTGTGCAGCGTGATCGGCGAGTGGGTCGAGCAGGGCAAGTACCCGGCCGACATGGAGCTGCTGGGCAGTATCGTGCGCGACATCAGCTACAACAACGCGGTCCGCTACTTTGGCTTTGATTTGGACACCGTCGAGGCATAAGCCTGCATCGAATCACATCGAACTCGGGAGCGCCGTTGCCACACGCGGCGCCCCCGTTTTGCTTGCACGCTAACAGCTATCTAAGGAGAGACACAGATGGAGAACATCAGCTACGATGCGCTCGAGAAGATCGGCTACAAGGGCTATTTGCTGCCCAAGGATGCTCCCGAGAAGGTTCTGCAGTTTGGCGAGGGCAATTTCCTGCGCGCCTTCGTCGACCGCTTCTTTGACATGGGCAACGAGGCCACCGGCTGGAACGGCAAGGTCGTCATGGTGCAGCCCATCAGCGGTGCCTTTGGCTTTGCCGACGGCATCAATGCCCAGGACGACCTGTATACCGTGCTGGTGCGCGGCAAGGAGGACGGCAACACGGTCGACGAGTCCCGCGTGATTAGCGCTTGCAGCCGCTGCATCAACCCGTACCGCGAGGACGACTACCGCGCCATGATGGAGGTCGCCGTCTCTGACGACCTGGAGATTATCGTCTCCAACACCACCGAGGCCGGTATCGCCTATGACCCGTCCTGCAAGGCCGACGACATGCCGCCCGCGAGCTTCCCCGCCAAGCTTGCCCAGGTGCTCCACACCCGCTGGGCTGCCGGTAAGCCGGGCGTCATCGTCCTCGCCTGCGAGCTCATCGATCACAACGGCGAGGAGTTGCTGCGCATCATGAACCAGTACGTGAGCGACTGGGGCTGGGAGGACGAGTTCTCGCAGTGGATGGCCAACGACTGCACCGTCTGCACCACGCTCGTCGACACCATCGTACCGGGCCGTATCCGCGACGCATCCGAGGCCGCCGCGGTGGCTGAGCGTCTGGGCTACGAGGATCCCTTCCTGGCCGTGCGCGAGCCCTTCCAGATGTGGGGCATCCAGGGCGACGAGTCGCTTGCCGAGAAGCTTCCCTTTGTGAAGGCTGGTCTTCCGGGTGTCTTTGTGACTCCCGACGTCACCCCGTACAAAAAGCGCAAGGTCCGCATCCTCAACGGTGCCCACACCGCCTTCGTTCCGGGTTCCTGGGTTGCCGGCTTTGATATCGTGCGCGACTGCATGCATGACGAGACCATTCGCGGCTTCATGAACACCATGCTCTACGACGAGGTCATTCCGACGCTTGCCGCCGACTTGGATGTCGAGGACTGCAAGGCCTTTGCCGCCGCCGTCGAAAACCGCTTCGACAACCCGTTTATTGATCATGCGCTGCTCTCCATCTGCCTCAACTCCACGGCTAAGTGGCGCGCTCGCGACCTGCCCACACTCAAGGACTACGTTGCCGAGACCGGCAACCTGCCCAAGTGCCTGGCGACGAGCCTCGCTACGCTCATCTCCTTCTACACGCAGGAGCTCGTGTCCCGCGAGGGCGACGGCCTGCACCTGCGTCGCTCCGACGGCACCGAGTACACCGCTCAGGACGACGCCTTCGTGCTCGACTTCTACGCCGCCCATGCCGGCGCCGACGATGCCCAGCTGGTGCACGACGTGCTCACCAACGAGCAGATGTGGGGCGAGGACCTTACGCAGATCGCAGGTCTTGAGGAGTTTGTCGTCAGCGCGCTCGCTGTCGTGCGTGCCGAGGGCGCCAAGC
>USKL01000208.1 GCA_900555225.1 uncultured Collinsella sp. | reverse complement strand
GGTAGTAGATCATGGGCTTGTCGTAGACCGGCAGCAGCTGCTTGGAGGTCACGAGAGTGAGCGGGTACAGTCGCGTGCCGGACCCGCCCGCGAGGATGATGCCTTTCATTTAATCTGTCCTCTACAATCGAAATGCGCTTTAGATCGAGTGATAAATAAGACTTGGGTATCCTATTTTGCTAAACCCCCTCATTCTTAACGAAATAGGCAAGGTAATGACTGCGGAATATGGCTACCTGAATTGCCCCTTCCATTTTTCAATGCTCGACCAAGGGAGATTGATTCCGGTTATTTCAGGTTGGTTAATCCAATCAGCCATTTTGAGTAAAAAGTCATCTTCTCGTTCGAAAACAGGAAGTCCGGTATCTTCACCGATGATCGCGTGCCAAATGTTGGTAATGGACTCACTTTGCTTCAACGCTATGAAAAGCGCCAGTATCGAAAATCAATTTATAATCCCACAATGATGTGAATTCGTTCGGGCAAATAACGACCGCAAAGTGATACAAGCGAATAAGATTCGGCAAGAGTTAGCGCCCAAACAGCAAATGTCGAAACACCAAGTGGAATGACGAATAATCCAAGCAGTTTCCAAACGGCCTTGAGAACAAGTATATGGCAGAGGTAGATTCCAAAAGAGGCGTTCCCAAGGTCAACAAGCAAAGTAGAAGATAATCGCGACTTGAATGATCCCGGAACCGCCATAAGAAGCGCGATCACAGGTAAAGAGGTCGCGGCAGAACCGAGCTTAAGCTGAGTTGTGGCCATATTGAAATCGCCAGTCAAATACCACCAGAAGCCTGCGACCTCCTGAATTATTAAAAATATAAAGAGCACTGCAACAAGCTGAGTGGTTCGTCCTTCAATGAGCGCAGCCCAACGCCTCCAGTCGAGACCGAAAACATAAAAGATGAGCCACATGGGGCAGAAAACCTGTATTAGAGGCAATGCGATACCGGCAACGGCAGCGAGCTCCCTTAGAAGCAAGCAAGCCGGTGTCACACAATAGACAAAGAACCTATACCGTGAAAGGAGCCTGAACAGTACCGGAGTAAGCAGCACAAGCTGTGAATAGACCAATAGATAGTACATCTGAGCCGATACGGAGCCCACGGCGAACGCCAGAAACCCAGACGCCCATGAAGGGCGGGAAACGCCGCAAGATAGATAACGCTCCAGAACGCATAAGGTCCGGCAACCTTGCTAATGCGGCGTCGAAGACCCCCCCCCGCATTAAATTTGCGCTCGTCGGTAAGAACACCGGATAAAAACAAGAACAACGCAACAGAAAAGTTGAGGAATGGGCGAATGGCGACCGACGCGGCACATTGAGGAAGACAGTGGATAAGCACCACTGCGGAAATCGCAAGCCCACGAAGAGCTTGAAGGTAGCGATCCTTGGCCATCTAGGCTCTCCTTCCAACGAGTCTCTTTAGTCGTCGTTTAATACCACCAAGCTTGCCGCGGACACGCTGCCAGAGAGTGGGACGGAAATCCCACTTGTCCATGAGATCTGGGATGGAAAGCCCGGCAGACACGTCGTTCAAGAACTCGTCGCGCTTTGGATAAGGCGTGACAGAATGGACGAGGCTAGGGTTGCCCGCGATTACCCCATCAAGCGTCGCCGGACCGTTTGCAGTAAGCCCAGAAATAGCCTCGAATGCCCGCACGCCCTTCTCGGTATTGCATAGGACGGCAGATACGCCCTTGGAGTTGTCGACCTCGGGATGGGTATTCTGGAACCCCCAGAAATCACCGAGCGTGATATCGGCGCCGCTGGAGCGCTTTGCTGGACATGCCAGACAGGACGAACGAAGGCTCGCATTGGCCAGAAACGCTTTCATGTACCAGTCTTTGCCGAATATCTGGGACTCGGTGTCCC
This sequence comes from uncultured Collinsella sp., assembly GCA_900555225.1. Lineage (GTDB taxonomy): Bacteria > Actinomycetota > Coriobacteriia > Coriobacteriales > Coriobacteriaceae > Collinsella. The sequence continues at coordinate 1,476 of USKL01000208.1, read as the reverse complement.
CGGTGTTGTCTTTCTCCGCTATGTGCTTGTACATAGCGGAGAAAGACAACCATCCGGTTGTCTTACTCCGCATATTGACGTCGCAGACGTCCGACCCGAAGGCCTCACCACGGTAGTCGACCCAGCGCGACCAGAGCTCTGGAGACGGAACACCGTGGCAGATGACGTCGACGCCGAGGAAGAGGTCAGAGTCGGCGAGTTTCCCCAGGTATGAGCGCATGCCAGCCACCTGGCATGCAGTACCGGCAAAGAGCGCCGGCCTGCCTTCACGCAGGGCAGCGCGGACGCCCTCGAAGACGCCGCGGCCAACCGCGCTCTGAACGTATTTCGAGCGCATAACGGCGCCGAGCGCCGGCCTGTCCTCCACGAGCACGTGACGAAGCTCGCGGCAACCGTCCGTCCACGCGGCGCCCGCCACAACACCGCCGCGCGAGAGAGCGTCACCGGCGAGTAGACCGAACACGCCGCCCGACGACGATCTATCGAGCAAGCCGACGTCATGAGCCTTCGCCCAGAGGGCGAACTCGCACCCGTCCTCCCCAGGGGCGTTGAGCGCCGGGCATACGGCGTCGCACGCCCCGCAGCCTACGCACCCGGAGGCGTCGACGGTGGGGTGTAGGAAGCCACAATCATCGGGTTCCATGGAGATGCATGACTTGGGGCAGCGGGCAGCGCACGCGCCGCAGCCGCAGCAACGGTCGCCAAGCGAGACGACCCTCGGGGATTTCTCGGAATCATTCATGATGGACCCTATCTAAGGAACGGGAGACGAGAGACGACCGCGATACGTTCGTCCTTCGTTAGGACGGCGAGCCAAAGGGCTATGGCGAAAAGCGCGCTGTAAACGGCGCCCCACTCGAGGAACGCGGGCCATCCGTTGACGGGCAGGACCGCCGTGCCAGCGAGGCAGGCGACGGTGACGGCAGCCCAGGCGAGCAGCACCGGCAGGTTCCGCTTCCAGAAAAAGAGCATGTCGAGACCGACCCGCTTCTGGTAGTACCAGTTCATCCACAGTCCGTTGCCGAGCACGATGCTGACGACATAGGCGATCGCGGGGGCCCACGGCCCCAGCGCCGGGGCGGCCGCGGCGGTGAAGGCAACGTTCCCGACCGCCATCGCAAGGTAGACGAGACTCCTGGCGTGGTGCATGTTCTTGGCACCATGACGGGTAGCGTCATGGCGAGCACGAGCCAGTAGGCCTCGGCGAAGCCCGGGCCCGCCCACCTCGTCACGAAAAACTTCCCGAGAATAGCGAAACCTCCGTACACCCAGCAAAACAGTACCATCTGGTAGCGGCCCACGCGCGTCATAAGGCGAGTGAGCTCGGCGTTGTCGTCCGAGGTGGCGACGATGCGGTTGACCTTCGGAATGAAGACGTTCGACATCGTGGTGGAGAGCGAGTAGAAGACCTGGCGGATGTTCACGGCCACCGCGAACAGAGATACCGCAGTCGCGCCCGAGATGGCCCCCAGCATG
>USKL01000207.1 GCA_900555225.1 uncultured Collinsella sp. | reverse complement strand
GAGATCGGCGAGGGCATTACCGGCGTTGTCGGGCCGAACGGCTCGGGCAAGTCGACCATCTTGAAAACCATCACACGCCATCTGGCACCGCTTGCCGGCGCGGTCGAGCTCGACGGGCGGGAGATTTCCCGATGGAAGACGGCGGAGTTCGCAAGGAACCTTGCCGTTATGCTGACAGATCGCCCCCGGACCGAACTCCTCACCTGCCGCGATATCGTAGAGGCGGGAAGGCATCCCTACACCGGGCGAATGGGAACACTCTCGCCTGACGACCATAGTCGGGTCGACGAGGCCATGAAAACCGCACATGTGGAAAAGCTCGCCGAGCGCGACTTCATGCAGATAAGCGACGGGCAACGCCAGCGCGTCATGCTCGCACGCGCCATCGCGCAGGATCCGCGTGTGCTCGTGCTCGACGAGCCCACATCGTATCTCGATATCCGCTACCAGATCGACCTGCTGCGAATACTTCGCCACCTTGCGAAATCGCAGAATGTGGCTGTCATCATGTCCATCCACGAACTCGAGCTCGCGCAGAAAAGCGCCGACAAGGTGATTTGCGTGAAGGACGGCCGGGTCTTCCGCGCCGGCGCACCCGAGGACATATTCACGCGCGAGACGATTGGCGAGCTCTACGGCCTTCAACATGGCACCTTCAACGAGCGCTTCGGCAGCGTGGAAATTGGGCGCCCGCACGGCGATGCGCACACGTTCGTCATCGCCGGCGCGGGTACGGGGTCGGCTGTGTTTCGCCAGCTCATCCGGCAGGGCAAGGCGTTCTACGCGGGCGTTCTGCACGAAGGGGACATCGACTGTGAGCTCGCGCGCGACCTGGCGGCGGAATGCGTGGCCGAGCGCGCCTTCGAGCCTATCGGGGATAAAACCATAGCCCACGCCAAAGAGCTCCTCGTCCACTGTGCGCGCCTTATCGTGTGCCCCGCCGCCTTCGGCACCATAAACGCCCGCAACGCAGAGCTCGTCGAGTTCGCACGCTCACATGGTATCGAGGTCATGCGAGCGTGCGAAGGCGCATTGGAGGATTCCAAATTGGAGTGGGAAGGATAAACTGGACTTTCTTTTAAGTATCCTCAGGCTACAGTTCCTACGCCGACGAGGTCTACAAGGCGCCGGAGAACCTCGTGAACAGGTATTTCCACGCCGACGAGCCCAACTAGGCCTAATCCAAGCGAGATTCCAGACTCGACAGACCATTGAGAGTTAGGTCGTTGGCGACCTCAGAGACGCGCTCGATAGGAACCGAGCCATCAGACAATGCCCACGTGCGATAGATACCGATAATACCCGACAGCAAAAACGCCAGATAGTAGTCGAACATCTCGTCCTTGAGACCTTGGGGCAGCAGATCGCGCTCGGCAATCTCGTGTTCGAGCGGCGAACGAAGACGAGCCATAAAATCATCGAGCGGAATGTTCTCGATCAGCTGACGATTGAGCACCAAGTTGTTACACAGTGCCTCGTTAACGGTTTTAAAGAAGGTCGCCGCCGCGCCCAGAGCGCGCTCGTTGGTGTCGCCGTCCATGGAAGCAAGCGTTTTCTCGACCGAGTCGACAATCATCTCCACCACATCGACGGCAATGGCATCGAGCAGGCCGTCAACCGTACCAAAGTGAACGTAAAAGGTTTTGCGGTCGACATTGGCCTCGCGCGCGATGGCACTCACCGTAATGTCTGCCAGCGGCTTTTCCATGAGCAGGCGCTCGAAAGCGGAAAGGATGGCATTACGGCTGCGAACGATGCGACGATCAAGACGCGGTTTGCTGGTTGCCATGGGCGTGTCCCTTCGATATGCGAGCATTCATCAACAGATGAGAGATAATCTACGTAAGAGGATTATCCCCCATACAGCACAAATATGCCCCGCATCATGAAGAACGCACGACTGTCCTACTGCGACTTAGGGTGCTTCTTCTTATTGAGTACCGACGGAGATACGCGAATACCATCGCCTGTCTGGCGCACATAGGCTTTATGAGCCGGCTTAGCGGTCCCAGAAGCCTTCTGAGCCTGCTTCTTGGGATCAACAGTAACAGCATTCGCGGGGTGAGGCTTAGTGGGCGCAGAGGGCGTCTGAGGCGTGCGGCCGAGCTTGCGCATCACGCGATCCCAGCGCGCATGGATGCTCTCGTTGTGGGCGCTCTTAAGGCCCAGCAGGGGCGCAGCCAAAATGGTCGGCGCAATAAACGTAATGAGGCGCCACAGCAGATAGCCAGCGGTCGAAGCCGACCCAAAGAAATGACCCAAGAACAATGCAAAGCCGCCCTCAGCGCCACCAGTTCCACCGGGCAGGGGGACCGCAGAGCTCAACAGCTGGACAAAGGCGCTCGCGGCCATGACCGAGAAAAAGTCGACCTCATGGTGGCCAAAGGCAAGCATCAGGAAATACGGCACGAGGTAGAAAAACGCGAGCTGCAGCATGGTGATGACCACCGTGAGCAGCATGGACGAAAAGTGGCCAGCCGAAAGCTTGAACTTCTCAGAGAAGGAGTAGATCTCGCCATCGACAAACGTGCGCCAACCCTCGATCTTAGTGGCCGAGACACCAATGCGCTCGAGCCAATTGATGATGCAATGGGCGACGCGCGTGACGGTCTTAGGCATGAGCGCGACGGCGAAGATGCCCAGCAAGATGCAGCAGTGCCCACCAAAGCTAAAGACACACAGCAGCGTCATGTCGCCATAGCGCTCGGCAAAAAACGGCATGCGAGCAAGCAGTAGGATAGCGCCCCAGGCAACGAGGCCAAACTGATACACGATAAAGCGCGTGAACTGCGTGGCGCCAGCCTCGCCGACATTTTGGCCCGCCTTGGTCAGGCGGTAGATCTGGGCGGGAGTCGAGCCCATCATCATAGGTGTGAGGTTGCCAAAGAAGATGCCGCTCGCCTCGACCGAAATCAGGTCGCGGATGCCGACGGGTGAATATGGGTCGAGCCAGACGGCGATCGCATAGGCCACAATGCCAAAGAACAGATACATGAACATGCAAAGACACGCGACAACGAGCCATGGCGCCTGGACGCTCGACATTGCGGCCCAGAACTGCCCCATCTGCCCGGTTACCACCAGATAGACGATATAACCCACCAGCACGACGCCGATAAAGATGGCGCCGCGGCGTGCGCTCTTATTGTCATCTCCGCCCGAGGCCTCAACCTCGACCTGGGGCTTAGACGTATGCTGAGAGGACTCCGTCATGAGACTCCTTCTAACAGTCAAAATATCTTGGATATTGTACCCGTAAGGGCCATAGGCAGAACGCAAAGCTCTGGTTCAAACGGGAATTGCAGACGGTTGTTTGAAAATAAAAAACCCGGCCTTCCATGGGAAGCCCGGGTATCAAATGCGTGGTAGCCCGTACCAGATTCGAACTGGTGATCTCC
>USKL01000206.1 GCA_900555225.1 uncultured Collinsella sp. | reverse complement strand
CGACCCCAACCTTGGCAAGGTTGTGCTCTACCAACTGAGCCATGTCCGCTTGCGGGTTATTAATTTACGCGAGTTGTCCAAAAGACGCAAGTACTTTTTTCAAAAAACTTGTCTGCCGCATGTTCTTAGTAGCTAAACGCGCTAAAGCGATTGGCTAGGCACACGATTCCAGCGCTCCGCTAAACAGCTTCACCATCTGTACGCGCGTGCCGGCGCCGTCCGTACGACGAGCAACCTCCACGTTATCGACGAGCATACGCATAAGCTTGATGCCACGGCCGCGCTCCTCGGATGCGACCGGCTCGCTCGTTTCATCGATAGAATAGCCGGCACCTCGATCAAGCACCTCAACCACAACGCGATCGCCATAGGCCTGAACCGTCAGGACGCACCCGATACCGCCCGCATGGTCATAGGCATTACCCAGCGCCTCCCCCGACGCCAATGCGACATCGTAGCGCTCGTCACGGCGCAACGGAAGCGATTCAAGGAGTTCGGCGATGCGATGTCGGTAGTATGGAAGATTCTCGATACCCTGACGGACCTCGACGCTCTTACTCCAGCGAGGCAGCTCCCCCACCGGAATGGCGGGAATAGACTCCCGTGCCGACCCCGCGACATGAAGGATATCGACAAGACGAGCAATCTCCAAAAAGCGAACAACTTCACCCGATGCATTGACGAGCGAAAGCAGGCCTTCTCGCCTCATGAGCTCACGAGCGCGCGTAAGCAGGAATGCCAAGCCCGTCGAATCGATAAAGCTAACAGCCTGACAGTTGATGACAACACGACGCACGCCGCGGCCAATCAAAGCATCCAACCGCCGACGCAGCGCAGGCACCGTGGCGATGTCGATATCGCCTGGTGGCGTCAAAACCGCTATGTCATTCCACTCATTCATACGACCATGGTTCCCCAAAAAAGCCCACTCGATGCATTCGTTTCCCCAACCGTACGGATTCAGCCCGCCCAGCGTCGTCTATGAACGACCCCGTAAAAACTCAAGGGACACCAATGCAATGTCATCGTCCAGCGCCGATTCGGTAAATCGGTCAAGCTCGCCCAAGACCTTGCCGCAGATTCCCGATACGCCCTCACCCGAGACAGAGAGCAGAAGGTCACGAAGGCGCTGCTCACCAAAGAACGCTCCGGTGCGGTCGCGGGCCTCAATCGTTCCGTCCGTATACATGAAGAGCATGTCGCCGGGAGCGAACGTAAACACGCCTGTCTCGTACACCATGCTCTCAAAGGCACCGATTACGCCCGATTGGCATCCAAGCAGCTCGACCTCTCCCCCACGGGCCTCGCCGCCACCCAGCGGCATCGACTCTGGCCTAATGACCATGGTCGGAGGATGGCCCGCCGAACAATACGTTGCGCGTCCGGCTTTAAGGTCAATCTTGGCGATAAAGGCCGTCACGAACGTCTCGACCCTCGAAAAGCCCATGAGCATGCTGTTAAGGGAGCGTGCCATGCGGGCCGGGCCAGCGCCCTCCCAGGCATATGCCGTCAGGGCCGTCTTGACGAGCGCGGACATCGATGCGGCCTCAATGCCTTTGCCAGACACATCACCCAAAATCATGACGGCGCAGTCGTCGGGAAGTCGGATGAGCGTATAGAAATCGCCGCCGACCAACGCCGAGTTCGTGGCCGACAGGTACACCGAATCGGTTGCGATACCCGGAACATCCCCCAGGGAATTTCTCATGCCGATCTGAAGGGTCTGAGCGATATGGCGCTCCTCGCGCTTTTGAGATTCGCCTTCGTAGATCAGTTCAAAGTCATGCGCCAAGTGCACCAAGTAGTCATATTCAAGATCATCAATCGGCTCTTGGCTACCATCACGAAGCAGCAGCGCGCGCGTCGTCGGGCTCTTCGCAACAGAAGCAGGAACAATCGCGTCGTTACTGTGCTTGCCATCACCCTCAGAGCGCGGGCGCCCCGCCTCGATGCCGGAGTCGACGTAGAGACCTTGACAAGGCAGACCATGCGCCCTAAGCCAGCCTCCCATAGGCATCGATTCGTCAACGCGAGTTATACGGACGTGTTTAAGGTCCTCGGCACTCGTACCTCCCAAAACAGATGCCTCAAAGCCATCAGGTCCAGCCCCCAGACGTGCCGCTGGCGCCGTCGTGGAAAAGAAAAGCTTCTCGGGATCGTCCGGCAAAGCAACGCGACTGCCGCCTTCAAAATCTATGACGTAGGAATCCAGACTGGCGTCATACTCAACAGGGCAAAAATGGCAGTTAAGCATATTGCAGATCTCGGACGATACCGCCTGGGTAGCCGCGGCGGAATCGTCTAGAAAGGTAAACAACTCATCACGCAAGACATTGAGCGAGCGGCCAAGCTCGGCCGTGCGACGGGAGCGAAGGCTCGATGCCATGCCGACCAGCTGGATAGACAGGTAATCGCAAATGACCTCGAGTACATTAACGTCATAGGCGAGCGGTGCCTGAGGGCGTTTCCAACCAACTTCCAGCACGCCAAGAATCTGCGTACCGTAAAAAACGGGAAGACAGATCTCGCTGCGGTACGGAGGCATATCCTGCATGCGCAACAGGTGCTTAGAACGATTGTCCAAATCCATGAACATACCCGAAGCAACCCGGTCGCCCTCAAGGTCCTGCTGAATCGACAGGCGACAGGCACGCGACTCGCGAAGCACGTAGGTCGGAATACCCGCGCCGTACGGCAAAAATTCGGGCAGATAGCTGTCCTCAAGCTCCTTAGAAACACCGCGGAGCTTAAAGCCGCCGCTCTCGGAAAAATAGATAGCCGCACCGGAGGCATCGAGCGTTCCAACGAGCTGATTCAAAACGGTATCGAGCAAGCTGGGGAGCTCATCGGAGCCCACGGTACTCATAATGACCGAAAGGGTACCCGAAAGGCGTTTATTCGCCACCCTAAGCTCCGATAGCGCACGTTTGAGCTGACGATCGTGGGAATACTGCTCTTCGATGCTGTGAAGCGCCACCAGGACACGCGGTGCACGACGTCCAAAGATACGTGGAGGCGTAACGGAACCTGCGCAAACCAAGACGGGAATAAAAGACCCGTCGCTCAACTTGAGCATCAGCTCGCTCTCGGAGCCATCGGTCTCAAACGGCAGACGATGTTCGGTCGCGCGCTCAAAGGCAGACGAGTACAGAACGTCTTTAACATCTCCACCGATGACGTCAGCGCGTTCCTCGCACATCAGGTCGAGCAAACGATTATTCACATGCAGAATGGTTCCGTCGAGCTCACAGATGATGACAGCATCGCTCGTGATCTCGACCAGTTGGGCAACGTCTGCCCACTCGTTGCGCTCAAGCGTTTCCATCGTGGACCTCACCGTCTATCGGTAACAAAAAAGCCTCCGAAGAGGCTTCTCAAATGCGATGGTGTCGGAGGCGGGACTTGAACCCGCA
>USKL01000205.1 GCA_900555225.1 uncultured Collinsella sp. | reverse complement strand
CGCGAATGGTCTCGTAGGTAACGTTGGAAACGGACTCGGCATACGCGGCGTGACGAGCGCTAAAGACCGACGTAGCGAGGACAAAGAAGAGCGTAAGCGCAACGGCAACGGCGACAATCGTCGGAACCTTCAGGGCAACGCGGGCCGGCGCGACTGCAGCCTGCTGATTGCGAGCAGACTTTACGGTCAAAGGCTGAAAGCCGGAGCGGCCACCCCGAACAACCGTAAAAGTGGGTTCTGCAGGCGTCTCGAGCTTAAGGGCGAGGTTTCCCTGGACCATATTCGTTGCGTTCATCATGTTCTCCTCTCGCGTGTTTTGCTGAGAACAGTTTTATCAAGCCGCGCGGACAAAAATGTCTAGCGCGAGAACGAATGTTCGGTTATTATTATCTTCGAACAGTTGTTCCTGTCAAGCAAAATTCGAACATTTGTTTGACATGGGTAGAGAGGATGCCCTGATGGCTCGCAAAATTACCAAGCGTCAGCAGCAAATTTACGACTTCATCAAGGAATATCAGCAGGAGAAGGGTTATCCGCCCAGCGTGCGCGAGATGGCTTCTGCCGTGGGCCTTTCCTCCCCCAGCACCGTGCACGCCCATCTATCTGCCCTGGAGGCGCGCGGGCTACTCAAGCGCGATGCCACCAAACCGCGCGCCCTGGAACTCTTTAACGAGGACGGTTCCTCTGTCTCAATTTCTAAATCTGACGAGCCCACCGCACCTCGCGGAACGGTCTCGCTACCGCTCGTTGGTCGCGTCGCGGCTGGGATTCCCATTCTGGCCGAGCAGAATATCGAAGACACTTTTACTATCCCGACCGAAATCGCCACTGATCAGGGTTCCTTTATCCTTGAGGTGCATGGGAGCTCAATGATCAATGTCGGCATCTTCAATGGCGATTACATCATCGTCCGTGAACAAAAGAGTGCCATGAACGGCGAAATCGTCGTGGCCATGATTGATGGTTCAGCGACCGTCAAGACGTTCTACAAGGAGCAGGGACGCGTACGCCTACAGCCTGAGAATGACACCATGGAGCCTATCTATGCAACAAATCCCGTTATTTTGGGCAAAGTCGTCGGCTTGATGCGCCGGTTCTCGTAATGCAAAAACGCATCACCATCTTTGATACCGTCCGCGGGTTTACGATGATTTCAATGGCAGGTTTTCACGCTTGCTACGATTTCGCCTACCTGTACGGTTGGGATATGCCCTGGTTTACCCAGACTGTCTTTCAAGACATCTGGCGCGCCAGCATCAGCTGGGTATTCTTGTTTATCGCGGGTTGGATGTGCACTCTTTCGCGCAACAATATCAAACGTGCCGCCAAATACGCCTTAGCAGCACTCGTCGTCTGGCTGGCAACAACACTTGTCTCAGTCGATGATTCGGTTAATTTTGGCATCATCTACTGCATGGCCGCATGTACCGGCATCGTGGCGTTGACCGATCCCGTCCTTAAAAAGATATCAGCGAGATGGGGCATGTCCCTATGCCTTGTGATGTTCGCCCTCACCTGGAGCATCCCCAAAACAATCTACCCTGTCCCCTACCTGGCGTGGCTGGGATTTCCGAGCCCTGGGTTTGTCTCAGGTGATTACTACCCCATCATCCCGTTTATCTTTATGTATCTTGCAGGATACTTCGCCGCACATATAGCGCAGGGAATCGATAAGACCGTCCCTAGCTGGGCCTACGCCAACTCCCTGCCGGCGCTCGCCAGCCTTGGACGTTATGCACTACCCTTTTATCTGCTGCATCAGCCCATTATACTGGGCATTTTGGAGCTCGCCTACTCGGTGCGATAACGCTCGAGCCGCGGTGCGACACGAGCCGGCAGTTTCGCCACAATACGAACGCCATCCTCAAGATATTCCTCATGCAAAAGGGTCCCCTGCTCATGCACGAGTGTAATGAGCGCACCTTCACGATATGGAATGTCGGCTGAAAGCAGTACATCGGTGGCAGCTGCCTCGCGAGCAATGCGATCGACGAGATCGTCGAGCCCCTCGCCCGTTTGGGCCGAGAACAGAACGGCTTCCGGAAAACGACGACGGAAACTTAATCGATCAACGCTATCGAGAAGATCGATTTTATTGAATACGGTCAGCGTTAGGCGCTCTCCGGCGCCGATCTCATCAAGCACGCGGTCGACAGCCTCCAGCTGTCGCTCATAGTCCTCGTCAGACGCATCTACGACTTTGAGAATTAGATCGGCACCCAACACCTCGGACAGCGTCGATTTAAAGGCATCGACAAGACCATGCGGCAGCTTTTGAATAAAGCCAACGGTATCGGTGATAGTCATGCCGCGACCGCCGGGCAGGTGATACGAACGCGTCGTCGGGTCGAGCGTAGCAAACAGCTTGTCCTGCGAAAGTACCGTAGAGCCGGTCAGGCGATTGAGCAACGTCGATTTACCGGCATTGGTATAACCGGCTAACGCGACGCGAAACGCCGGTGACTCAATGCGACTCTTGGACTGGACATCGCGACGCTGTTCAACCTGCTTAAGCTCACGACGAAGCGCGGCAATCTTATTGCGAATCAAGCGACGGTCAACCTCGAGCTGGCTTTCACCCTGGCCAAAGCGCGAACCGATGCCGCCGCGCGTCTGCTCCTTGGCAAGATGGCTCCACATGCCACGCAGACGAGGCAACAGATATTGAAGCTGTGCCAGCTGTACCTGTAGGCGTCCCTCACGCGTCTGAGCATGCAGGCCAAAGATATCCAAGATAAGTGCCGTACGATCGATAATCTTTACCGGCTCGCCCACGGCTTTCTCCAAATAGGATTGCTGCGAGGGCGTCAGGTCGTCGTCAAAGATAACAACATCGGCATCCATGCGATGCACCAGGCCGCACAGCTCTTCAACCTTACCGGAACCGATAAACGATTTAGGATACGGCTTTACCAAACGCTGAGACAAGCGCGCCACGCACCGGGCACCAGCCGTATGGGCAAGGCGCTCCAGCTCGTCAAGCGATCGATCGAGCGGCCATGCATTGTCGCGCCATTCAACACCAACCAAAATGGCACGCTCGGGCTCGGGTGCCGTGGAAACAAGAGGAAAACGAGCCATTAGACAGCCTCAATACGATGCAGGATGTCCTCAACGACCTCATCGATCGTAAACTCGTCCATATCGAACCACACGATACGGTCATCGCGTTTAAACCACGAAAGCTGACGCTTGGCATAGCGACGCGAACGCATCTTGATGAGTTCGCGAGCCTCATCCATAGAAATCACGCCGTTAAAGGCATCGATAATCTCTTTATAGCCAATCGCCTGCATCGAAGTCAGGGCATCTGCCAGCCCCTGGTCCATAAGACCGCGAACCTCATCGACAAGGCCCTGCTCAAACATCAGGTCGACGCGCAGGTTAATGCGCTCGTAGAGCATCTCGCGATTACGCGTC
>USKL01000204.1 GCA_900555225.1 uncultured Collinsella sp. | reverse complement strand
GTAACCCGGAGGGCTACCGATGAGCTTGGAGACCTCGAACTCGCTACCGAACTCGGACATGTCGAAGCTGATGAGTGCATCCTTGCTGCCAAAGAGGTACTCGGCGAGCGTCTTGGCGAGCTCGGTCTTGCCCGTGCCGGTGGGACCCAGGAAGATAAAGCTGCCGCCGGGGCGGCGCGGGTCCTTGAGCGGCGAGCGGCTGCGGCGCACGGCCTTGGCAACTGCCTCGACAGCCTCATCCTGACCGATGATGCGCGTCTTGAGCACGCTTTCGGCTTGCAGCAGGCGACGGCTCTCGCTCTCGGTAAGCGAGGACACCGGCACGCCCGAAGTCACGGACACGATGTCGGCGATCTGAGAGACATCGATGGTGAGCGGGCTGGCGTCGAGCTCGGCGGTCCAGGCGGCCTTGGCCTCGGCGAGTTCAATCTCGGCGGCCTTCTGCTGCTCGGTGATCTCGGCGGCCTTGTTCATGTCGTCGCTCTCGGTGGCCTCCTGCGCGGCGGCCTTGAGCTCCTCTATGCGATGCTCGGCCTCGCGCACCGGCTCGGGCGCGCGATTCGCGGCGATGCGAGCGCGGGCGCCGGCCTCGTCAATGAGATCGATGGCCTTATCGGGCAGGAAGCGATCCTGGATGTAGCGGTTGGAAAGGTTCGCGGCGGCCTCGATAGCACCCTGCGTATAGCGCACATGGTGGTGCTCCTCGTAGCGCGGCTTGAGCGCGGTCAGGATCTTGACCGTGTCCTCGACGCTCGGCTCCTCGACATCGATGGTCTGGAAGCGACGCTCGAAGGCCGGATCCTTGGTGAGGTACTTGCGGAATTCCTCGGCCGTGGTGGCGCCAATAATCTGGAAGGCACCGCGCGCGAGCACGGGCTTGAGCATGGAGCTCGCGTCGATGGAGCCCTCGGCAGAACCGGCACCGATGATGGTGTGCATCTCGTCAATAAACAGGATGACGTCGTCAGCTTCGGTAGCCTCCTGGATCACGTTCTTGAGGCGCTCCTCGAACTCACCGCGATACTTGGCGCCCGCAACGAGGCCCGGCAGGTCGAGCGTCCAGATGTTCTGGTTCATAAGGTTCTCGGGCACGTTGCCGGCAGCGATCTGCTGTGCCAGACCCTCGACGATGGCCGTCTTGCCCACGCCGGGGTCACCCAGGATAAGCGGGTTGTTCTTGGTGCGGCGCGAAAGGATCTCCATCATGCGCTGGACTTCCTTTTCGCGGCCAATCACGGGATCGAGCTCGCCATCGCGCGCCTTCTGCGTGAGGTTGGTGGCGAACTGCTTAAGCGTATCGGTGCCACTCCCCTTTTGCTGAGAGGCATCCGAGCCGCTAAAGAACGGCAGGCCCGCACCGGGACGACCAGCACCGGCGCCGGCGAGCGAACGCTTCTTGTCCTGGTCCTTGGCGGTGAGTTTCTCGATAGCCTTTTTGATAGAGGCGGACGACACACCCAGGCGCATGAGGATGTCCATGGCCATGCCGTTGCCCTCTTCGACGATGCCGATCAGCAAGTGCTCGGTCGACACGTAGGTCTGGTTGTTCTCGCGCGCCACGCGGAATGAACGCTCCATCACGCTAATGACGAGCGGCGTAAAGGCGAGCTTGGCCGCCTCGGTCTCCTCACTGGGCTCGGGAACCGTGGTCTGGACCTCTTTGAGGGTATCCATGATGTCATCGTAGGAGATGTCGAGCGAACGCAGCGCCTCGGCGGCAATGCCCTCGTCCTCCTTGGCAAGCGCGAGCAGCAGGTGCTCGGTGCCCACCTTATTTGAATGAAGATCGAGCGCCTCTTGCTTGGCCATGGACATGACCTTACGCGCGCGATCGGTAAATCTATCTAACATGCTCGTTTCCTTACATGAGTTCATCGAAATCAAAACGCCCGCCCGTCGGCGGCGCTTTTGTCTCTTTACCCACAGGTTGTCTATGTTAACAGCTGGAGGAATATCTATAAACCCGGCTCACATGAATGCAGGTTATGACCGCATCGCGGGACTCACCGCGCGATGCGCGACAGGCGCCCCGCAAGAGAAACCCTAGGCGTCTTTCACCACGTCGGGACTCGTCGCACGCGATGCGCGATAGGCATCGGCCTCCTTGGAGACGCGTTCGAGCAGCTCGGATGTATCGACGCCCTCGACTTGCGCGACCGTTTCCACCGTCTGCATGGCGACCGCCCTCAGGTACGCGCACGCGCTGTCCCCCAGCTGCTCGAGGTCTATCTCCTCGCCGCCCTCCCGGGCAAAGCCGACCGCCATCACAAAGCCCATGATGCCCGAGACCAGAAAGCCCACCGCAAAGCTCGAATCTGCCTTGAGCTCTTCTCCGTCGGGGTGGACGATCTCTCTCACGCGGTCGATGATGATCGTATGGATGCCCTGCACGACCTGCTCGGCGGCACCCGCCCTCATGGTGATGACGATGCGCCGCAGCAGGCAGCGGACGTCGCGCCGGTCGAACGCCGAAAGGTCGCCCTCGCTCGAAAAATGCCAGAGGGCATCGGTGATGAGCTCGTTATCCTGCAGCAGCTGGGCTATGGCGATGGCGACGAGTTCATCGAAATCGTGAAAATAGTAGTAAAACGTTCCGCGATTGCACTGGGCGGTGCGGGTCACCTCGCCAACCGACAGCTCGAAGATGCTGTTGTTCTCGATGAGCTCCCAAAACGCCTCGATGATACGGGTGCGTGCATCGGGCGCATCGGCGTCCTTACGCGGTCTCGCCATGCGCCTCACCGCACCCCTGCGCCTTGGCGTTCATGATGAGCATCTGAAGACGGTTCTCCACGTTGGCGAAGCTCACGTCGGGATCGTAGTCGAGCGGCAGGAACTGCGCCGTGGGATACTGCTCCTTGAGCGCATGGATGAGCCCGCGCCCCACGACATGGTTGGGCAGACACCCGAACGGCTGCAGGATCACGAAGTTGCGGCAGCCGCGCTTGGCGTGCTCGAGGATCTCCGCCGGAATCAGCACGCCCTCGCCCGCATCGAACGTATGGTGCAGGATCTTATCGCTCGCGCGCACGAGCTCGGGCATGCGCGTCGGCGGCTCGTAGAGCGGGCTCGCCGCGCCCAGGCGGTCGCAACGGTCGTGCGCGAGCTCGAACAGGTTGTCCGCCGTGGCGTACCAGGCCTTTTCGGGCAGCGACAGGTCGACGTGGAACTCGCGCGACTGCGCATGCTTGTAGAAATAGGTCTTGCGGATCACGTCGGTCATGCGCGCCTCGATGACCTCGAGCCCGTTGTCCTCGAGGTAGCGCTCGATCTCGTGGTTGGCGCCGAGATGGAAATTGAGCAGGTACTCGCCCACGATGAGAACGGTCGGATGCGGGTTCGAGCGGTCGTACGGAACGGCGTCCATGATCGCAAGCGCGCGTTTGAAGCCCGTCGCCTGGCCTCTCAGCCCGGAGCGCTCCATGCCCTCGA
>USKL01000203.1 GCA_900555225.1 uncultured Collinsella sp. | reverse complement strand
CCGCGAGCGTCTGGGCCGCGTGATGGACGAGCTCAAGGACAACACCTTTGCGGGTCTTTCGGGCAACTTCGAGAGCATCTACAACGAGCTCATGAACAACAACGACCCCGACCTGGTCATGGCAGACTTCCGCAGCTATGTGGATGCGTGGGAAAAGCTCACCGGCAGCTACGGCGACCAGGAGACCTGGAACCGCAAAGCCCTGCTCAACACCGCCTCGAGCGGTTGGTTCTCGAGCGACCGCACCATTCGCGAGTACCGCGACGAGATCTGGCACGCGTAAAGGCGCGCGAGCTCCCCTATGCCAGCACGGCATTACTCGACGGGCGTGACGTTGCGCCGTGCCCGTCGCTAATGGGTTAGAAACATCGATGACAGAAGGAGAAATCGATGAGTAAGAAAGAATGCATCGCGATGCTCCTCGCAGGAGGACAGGGCAGCCGATTGGGGGCACTCACCCAAAAGATCGCTAAGCCGGCGGTTAGCTTTGGTGGTAAGTTCCGCATTATCGACTTTTCGCTCTCCAACTGCTCCAACTCGGGCATCGACACGGTGGGCGTTCTGACGCAGTATCGCCCCTATCTGCTGCATGCCTATGTGGGCTCCGGCGAGGCGTGGGATCTGGACAGCCGCGACGGCGGCGTGTCGATCCTGCCGCCGTACGAGACGCAGACCGGTGGCGCCTGGTATGCGGGCACGGCCGACGCCATCACACAGAACCTCGACTACATCAAGGCCAACGACCCCAAGTACGTCCTGATTCTTTCGGGCGATCACCTATATCGCATGGACTACCGCAAGATGCTCAAGACGCACATTGAGAACAACGCCGACCTCACGGTGAGCGTTATGCCCGTGCCGTGGGAGGAGGCCAGTCGCTTTGGCATCCTGACCACCGACCCCGAGGACGGCCGCATCACCAAGTTCACCGAGAAGCCCGATAAGCCCGATTCGAACCTCGCGTCCATGGGCATCTACATCTTCTCGGCCGACGTGCTGATCGAGGCGCTCGAGGAGGACGCTCTGGACCAGCGCTCGAGCCACGACTTTGGCAAGGACATCATCCCCAAGCTGCTCGGCGAGGGCAAGCGCCTGTACAGCTACGAGTTCCACGGCTTTTGGAAGGACGTCGGCACCATCGCCAGCTTCCACGAGACCTCGATGGACCTGCTGGGCAACAACCCCGAATTCGATCTGTTTGACAAGCACTTCCCCATCATGTCCAACATCACCACACGTCCGCCGCACTACATTGGCCCGGACGGCCGCCTGGACGACTGCCTGGTCTCCAACGGCTGCAAGATCTACGGCACCGCTCGCCACTCGATCCTTTCGACCGATGTCATCATCGAGGAGCGCGCCGTGGTCGAGGACTCCGTGCTGCTGCCGGGTGCGCACGTTAAGAGCGGCGCGCACATCTGCCGCGCTATTTTGGGCGAGAACTCCACGGTCGAAGAGGGCGTGAAGCTCGGCTCTGTCGATACCACCAAGGATACGGCCGTCGTTGGAAATGACGTCGTTATCGGGAAGGGGGAATGATCCGATGATCAATCGCAAGGCCATCGGTTATATCACCGCTAACTACTCTTCGACCTACGGCAGCGTGCTGCTCAAGGACCGCCCAATTGCGTCCGTACCGTTTTTGGGCCGCTACCGCCTGATCGACTTTCCGCTTTCCAACATGATGAATGCCGGCATTAAGACCGTCGGCGTCGTCATGCCGGGCAACTACCGCTCGCTGATCGACCACGTGGGCTCGGGCAAGGACTGGGGCCTGGACCGCAAGAAGGGCGGCCTGTTCATGGTGCCCGGCAACGCGTATGGCACCACCAAGGGCGGCATGCGCTTCCTGCTGCGCGACATCATCTCCAACAAGACGCTGTTCCAGCGCTCGGACAAGCCCTATGTTGTGATGATGGGCACCAACATCATCTTTAACATGGACCTCAACACCATCATCGACGCGCACGAGAACTCCGGTGCCCAGATGACCGTGGTGTACTGCAAGGCCACGCACAACGTCGATGACGAGACCAAACTCGAAATTAACGAGAACGGCCGCCTGACGGGCGTGAGCGCCGGCGTCGTGTACGGCGACAACGCCTCCATGGACTGCTGCATCGTCAACCGCGAGACGCTGCTCGAGATCATCGACCACTACCAGGCCGCCGACTATCTGGACCTGCTCGAGGCACTCCAGGGCGACTTTGGCAACATCGATGTGTGCAGCTACGAGTACAAGGGCGAGGTCGTGGGCGTGTTTAGCGAGAAGTCGCTGTATCGCCGCAGCATGGACCTGCTCGACCAGACCGTGGCCGACCAGCTCTTCGATCCCGAGCGCCCGATCCTGACCAAGGCTCACGACGTGCCGCCTTCGCGCTATGCGACCGGCAGCCACGCGTGCAACTCGATCATCTCGGCCGGCTGCATCATCAAGGGCACCGTGCGCAACTCGATCCTGTCGCGCGGCGTTGTGGTCGAGGAAGGAGCCTCGGTGACCAACTCGATCATCAACCAGAGCTGCATTATCAAGAGCGGCGCCCGCGTTGAGAATGCCATCCTGGACAAGAACAACGTGGTTCCCACCAACACCGAGCTTCGCGGCACGCCCGAGAATATCCTGGTGCTGGGAAAGGCTCCGTTAACCTCCGACACCACCATCGTGCGTTAACGTTGGCACCGCAACATCGCTCGTAACATGTAGAATAGCCGCCCGGTTAGCGCCAGGCGGCTATTCTCGAATTGCAACATGGGAGACAATATGGCTGATTCCAGCAAAAAGATGCAGATCGTGTTTGCCTCGGCCGAGTGCGCACCGTTTGTTAAGACCGGTGGCCTGGGCGACGTGGCGGGCTCGCTGCCTGCGGCGCTTGTGCGCGCCGGCGCCGAAGTCATCGTGATGGTGCCCAAGTACGCCACCATCAAGGACGAGTACAAGGCGCAGATGGAGCACTTCTCCGACTTTTACGTGAGCCTGGGCTGGCGCAATGAGTACTGCGGACTTGAGAAGCTCGAGCACGACGGCGTCACCTATATGTTCATCGACAACGAGCGCTACTTTGCGCGCGACTATCCGTACGGCTTCTTTGATGACGGCGAGCGCTTTGCGTTCGAGAGCCTGCAGCACCTGCCGGCCGGCTTTGAGTGCGACATCCTGCACTGCAACGACTGGCAGACCGCGCTGGCGCCCGTGTTTTTGCGCGAGTTCTACCAGGGCCTGCCGCTGTACGAGCGCGTCAAGACCGTGTTCTCGATCCACAACGTGGCTTTCCAGGGCCAGTTTAGCGACACCGTAATGGAGGACATCCTGGGCGTGGCGCATATTCCCGCGGCAGCTACGCAGCTGCGCTGCGACGCCTGCAGCATCAACTACATGCTAGGTGCGCTGCACTATGCCGATGCCATCACCACGGTGAGCCCCACCTATGCCAACGAGATCCAG
>USKL01000202.1 GCA_900555225.1 uncultured Collinsella sp. | reverse complement strand
TCGTCACGCAGATGTTTGCCTCGCAACCATAATGCTCGGCCATAGCAACCGCAGCCCGATACGCCGTATTCTTTTGCATGGGAAAATCTGATGCCGGAACCGTCTGGACGGTCAGCGCCTGCGCCGGCGCGACCGTCACGGAATCGGAAAGACCGACGGCTGCCATCAGGGAATCGACCCTGTGGTAGCCGCGGTCATCGCGCTCGGTATGAACCCCCAGGTAGAGGTTAATCTTTGCCGGCGCGGAAAGAGTCAGGGACCGATCGGTCACCGTTAGTGCTCCTCGAGCTGATTGCCGAGCGGGGTAAAAATGTGCTCACCGCTCTCGGGGTCGAACAGCTCGACCTGCCCGGTGAGGACATCGATATACTGGTAGGACTGACGCGACTTGCGGCCGCGACGTTCGTCAACCTCGACGATAAAGACGGCGGGGTGGACGCTCTTGATGGTGCCCATGCGCTCGACGACGCGGGTGCGGCCCATGTTGGCCTTCACCTTGACGCGATCGCCCACCATATCGGTCAGCTTCTCGTGGATGTCGTCGACGTGATTGACTTCCATCTCTTCCATGAACAGGGCCTCCAGAAGGTGCAATTCAAAAAGGGGATAATACCCCTAAGATAGACAAAACTCTAATACTATAGCACCCTGTTGCGACCACGCGCAAGTAGCTAATTTGGCTACTTACAGATTGTCGGTATCGAGGACGATGGTGAATGGGCCGTCGTTGACGAGGTCGACTTTCATATCGGCGCCAAAGATGCCATGCGCCACGTGTTCGACATCTTGACGAACGAGCGTCAGGAAGTACTCGTAGAGCTCGTTGGCGACATCGGGGGCGCCGGCATCCGTAAACGATGGGCGGCGGCCGTGACGGCAATCGGCGAACAGCGTGAACTGCGACACTACGAGAACCTCGCCGTCGACATCGGCAAGTGCCAGGTTGGTCTTGCCGTTCTCGTCCTCGTTAATGCGCAAGCCGCGGAGCTTGCCCCACAGCTTATCGGCCTCGGCGCGCGTGTCGCCGTGGCCCACGCCCAGCAGCACCAGATAGCCGCGCCCAATTTTGCCCACGCACTCGCCGTCGACCGTCACGCCGGCGTTGAGTACGCGCTGCACCACCGCACGCACGGCCTACTCCTCGCCCGTCAGTTTGGCGGACAGATGCTCGAGCGCGTGGAAACGATGGCTGAT
Organism: uncultured Collinsella sp.; assembly: GCA_900555225.1. Taxonomy (GTDB): domain Bacteria; phylum Actinomycetota; class Coriobacteriia; order Coriobacteriales; family Coriobacteriaceae; genus Collinsella. The sequence continues at coordinate 2,288 of USKL01000202.1, read as the reverse complement.
GGCGTTCTTCTCGTCCGCCGTCAGCTCGGCCATGGTCTTGCCCGGCGTGTCGACCGGCAGGAACAGCGGGTCATAGCCAAAGCCGTGATCGCCGCGGCCCTCGTGTGCGATAACGCCCTCGCAGGCGCCCTCGCCATAGGTGACCAGACCATCCGTGTCGATAAGCGCAACGACGCTCATAAAGCGCGCGGTGCGGTCCTCGTCCGCCACGCCTTCCAGGTTAACGAGAAGCTTGGCGTTGTTGGCGGCATCGTCTCCGTGCACGCCCGCATAGCGCGCGCTATACACGCCCGGCTCGCCGTCAAGCGCGTCGACGACCAAGCCAGAATCGTCGGCGATGGCCATGAGCCCCGTCTCTTCGACGGCAGCCTGCGCCTTGATGATGGCGTTCTCCAAAAACGTCGTGCCGTTTTCCTCGGGGTCCTCAAAATCGCCCAGCTGGCCGAGCGCCACAAAGCGAACCTCGGGCATGACCTTGCCTAAAATGGCCTCGATCTCGGTGAGCTTATGGGCGTTGCCCGTTGCCACGACAATGGTCGCCGCCGGGTCGAGGGTGTCGATGTCGATCTTCTCAAGTGCCATGAGTGGTCTCCTTGTCTCTATAGCAATGCCGCGCCGAGGGCGACGAGGGCCTCCGCCTCTCCCCTCTCAATCAACGGCAGTCTTATACTTCGACGTTTTCCCAGATAAAACCTGCCAAAATAAACCTGTCCCGTTTTGGCAGGTTAGGCGATGGCTTGGCGCTGAAGCTCGATGAGCTCGGCGATGCCTTTGTCGCCCAGGTCGAGCAGGGCGTTGAGGCGCTTACGGTCAAAGGGCGCCTGCTCGCCAGTGCCCTGGAGCTCGATCATCTCACCGGTGTCGGTGGCGACGAGGTTCATGTCGACTTCGGCATGGCTGTCCTCGGAATAATCGAGGTCAAGCAGCGTATTGCCGTCGACAACGCCCATGGAGATTGCAGCCACCTGGCCGGTAAGCGGGATGCGCTCGATCTTGCCCGCCTCGACCCACATGGCGAGGGCGTCGTGCAGCGCCACCCAGGCGCCGGTGATGCTCGCTGTACGCGTGCCGCCATCGGCCTGAATCACATCGCAGTCGACGGTGACGGTGTACTCGCCGAGCGCCTTCATGTTGACGACGGTACGCAGGCTGCGGCCAATGAGGCGCTCGATCTCCATGGAGCGACCCTTGCGGTTGGCGTGCTCGCGCTTGCAGCGCTTGCCGGTCGACGCCGGCAGCATGGCGTATTCCGCGGTCACCCAGCCGACCTTAGCTCCCTTTCGCCAGCCCGGCACGCCCTCCTCGATTGTGGCGGCGCACAACACGCGCGTGTCACCGAACTCGGCAAAACACGAGCCGTGGGCGTGCTTCATGACGCCACGGGTGAGCTTAACGGGGCGCAACTCGTTGGCGGCGCGACCGTTGGCGCGGTTGACCTGCATGTACTCCATAGAAAAATCCTTTCGGCAAAAGGTGTGGCGAAGGCTCTGACGGCGGCCTTACATCTATTTCAGCTCATCGATATCGATATGCTCAATGCTCTTGAGCGGCTGACCAAAGATAAAGCTGCCCGCCACCGCAAACTCGGCAATGTTATCGGCCGTCGTGGCAAAACGATGCTGCGGCTCGGCGGCGACGCCCGCCAGCTGCTCGCGGCGCGTGAGGATATCGGTCAGCTCGCGCGTGGTCTCCTCGGCGGAACTCACGACGCGTACCCCAGGCCCCAGCGCATGGCGGATAGGTCCCACCAACAGCGGAAAATGCGTACAGCCGAGCACCACGGTATCGATACCGTGGTCGCGCAGTGGCTCAACCGTGGCACCCACCAGCGCACGCACGGCAGGCGTATCGAAGATGTCCTCGTTCTCAAGCCACTGCTCTTGCAGATGCGCACCCGAGGCGAGCTCGTGTTCGACAACCTCGACAAAGCTCGAGGCGGGGCAGCCGTATACGTCGACGCCGGCATCTAGGTCCTGAATGGCGCGCGTGTAAGCGCCCGAGCGAATGGTGAGGTTGGTGGCGAGCACGCCCACGCGACGCGTGCGGGTGCTGTTGATTGCCGCACGGGCACCCGGCGCGATCACGCCGATCACGGGAACGTCGAGCACCTGCTGGGCCAGACGCAAGGCCGCAGCTGTCGCCGTGTTGCAGGCGATGACGATGGCCTTGAGGTCGAACTGCCGCAGGAACGCAACGTCTTGCCGTGCATACTTCACGATGGTGTCGCGGCCGCGCGTGCCGTAGGGTACGCGGCTCGTGTCACCGAAATAGATGATGTTTTCCTTCGG
>USKL01000201.1 GCA_900555225.1 uncultured Collinsella sp. | reverse complement strand
GACGCGACGGATAGCAAGTCCGACAGTACGGAGAGTGATAACTGATGTTTTATTTTATCAAAGGTGAATTGGCTCTTCTCGATCCGGGCTTTGCCGTTGTGGACGCCTGCGGCGTGGGGTACAAGCTGACGATAAGCGGAACAACATATTCCGCACTTCCCCATGTCACGGGCAATGAAGCGCCGAAGGTGAAGCTGTATTCGCATCTTTCCGTGCGCGAGGACGGCATCGAGCTTTACGGCTTTGCAACGCTTGAGGAGCTGAATATTTTCAGGCTCCTGATATCGGTATCCGGCGTCGGTCCCAAAGCCGACCGCAAGCGCGATATCGTCGAGTACAGGTTGTTGCGGGCGCTATTGAACTCGGCATGGGGCCACAGCTCCATGGCCAGCGTCTCACGATCGACGAGCGCATCCATGCCCAGCGCAAGCCGCTCGGCAAGTGTCGCCGCCTTCTTGCGGCGCCACATTTTGTCCGTGATGGGAAATCCGTCGCGCTCGGCGCGAAACGCACCAAACATGCGAATCTCGATATGGTCGATGGTATCAACCGCTTCAACCTCGCCGGCCTGGAACAGGCGCTCGCCCTCCCCTTCCAAATCGTCGCGCAGCGAGTACCGCGACAGCTCGCGCACGGGAAGCTTCTTGCGTATCCTGCCCGCCGGCTCGCCCAGACAATGCATGGCAAGGCGCGCAAAGAGCCGATACGATGGCTCTAGAATCCCCGCACGATTCATGGACATCCAGGCTGCAAGGTCACTGTCTCGGCCCGCACAGGCCAAATGCAGCGCCACCATCCAGGCCTCCGCTCCACCAACCTGCGTCTGGCTTATATCGAGTAGCTCCGCTTCCTCGCGTACCGAAACCATCGAAGTGTTACGCAGATACGCCGCGCGCTCCAGCAGCAATGCGTTATCGCGCATGTACGCAATCGACTCCTCGGCAAGTTTGAGCACTTGGACCGCACGGAACTTTGCATTAACCGGCCGTCCCTCTGCCAGCGACTGCCAGCCTTCTAGCAACAAGCCAAACAGCTGAATCTGATTGTCGCGCATGCGCACGGCAAAACGATCAAGCTCGTTGAACGCCGCGTCGTCGGTTACCGGCAAGCCGGAGAGGAGCCGCCGTGCCGCCAACACCATGCGCACCCAGATAGTCATCGCTTTAAGCCCACGTACGTCGAGCGCCTCCCGCACCACCGTCATCTCGTCGTCGCGCTCGTCGGTTCCCGCAAACGACCCGTCAAAGAGCTCCACCAGCATGCTATCGGCCCGTATAACAATCCCCGTGATGTCGAGCTCACAGTCGTAGGCCTTGCTCGTTTTGAGCTGCTGTAGAACGCCGCCGTCATCTCCCCGCTCGGTCAGACAGCGCTTGACCTCGATATGCGCAGACAACATATCGAGTGCGGTATGGGATGTCTCGATTTCTGGCACGGCCAGGTTCGTAGGAAGCCCAAGCCCGTTGTCCCCATAGCAAACAGCCGTCAGTGTCTGGGCCACCCTCCATGAAACAGGGTCTATTTCGCAGGCCGCCCGTTCGCCCCCGCGCTCGATAACCGATGCCATATAGCGAGCGAGCTTTGTATTGGACACGCTGACCGCTGCCAGATATACGCCAAGCGCTTCGGCAGGCGTTGGCTCTGGAGCCGGATCGTCGGCATCGATCGTGCCCAGCGCTGCTCGGCAGATATCGGCCCCGTGCCCCGTCAGAGCAAGATCGACCCCATACTGCCCAGCGAGTTCAAGGACCGCTTCACGGTCCAGAAAGGCGTCCGCCAGGCCCATCGCCGCATCGCATCGGCCCGCCTTAAGCAAAATCCGGGCCGCCCTCGGAACAAGTTCGGGGCGAACCTCGGCCACCAACTTACGCAAGCGCAAGCGTCCGTTATCCTCCGTGCCTAGACACGTAAAACTCCGCTCGGCGGGATCCAAGCCAAAGATCGGGTAGTCGCGTACAAAGTAGGACTGGTCGACCATCGACAGCCTCACCCCACAGGCCTCGAGTTCTGCGATATTGCCCTCGCCCATCAAAACCATGAGACATGCCACGCAAAACAGCGCATTATTGTCGAGTGAAGCCAGATCGGCAAGTGCCGCGCCATACACGTTGACAATCTCGTTTTCGAGCAGGCCGGCTACGTCGCCTTGGCCATACAGACCTGTCTGCAATGCCGAAACGAGCTCGGGCACGCCCTGCGTGAGCTGATAAAAGTCGAGCGATGTGCTGATCGAAAACGCCGATGCCCACGCCGAATACTCATAGGCATGCACCTTGAGCATCTGCGCATTGATCTTAACCGAATCGCCCAGCCCATGAATCAGCTGACGATTTGAAGGACGGCAGGAGATAAAGACCCCTACCCCCATAGCGCGCAGGCCGCGAATCCTGTCGATGAGGTCTTCGGTATCGTGTTGATCGAGGTTTGGCACATTATCAATCGCGATAAGGGAGTGCGGTTTGTCTTTGAGTTCTTCGGTAACCACCTCGAGCTGCATAAACACCTCGCGCCCAGTGGCGCGATCGGCCTCGATAATCCGCACGGGGCCTCGCGTCGGGTCGCATTTAACCTCATGGGTGTACTGCAGCAGCACCGAGGTCTTCCCAAACCCGTCGGGCGCATAAAGAACCACGATGCCGGCCTTTCGGCCCTTGGCGATAAGCTCATTCATCAAGCGTTCGCGTCGCACCATATAGCCTCCGCCCAGCGGCATCAGCTCGAGGTCGTCTATACCGCTCAAATCGTTTACCATTCCCGCTCCTCAACTCGACCGTATGGACACTGTAGCCGCAAGACCATACAAGCCGCGCTATGAATAGAGCGACCTTGTGTTTTAGGTTGTCTTTTGGTACGCAAGCGGCAAGTTTTTGTACAGCGAGGGCCGATTGTTATTAATCCCCCGACTAATCGGTCTTTAAGCAGGTAAATGAGCTTGTCAGCTTGTCCCATCTAAGCGGCAGTGTAACGCAGATGAACAAGGTTCAGCCATGTCATTCAACTCGCCTAGCACCCGCTACCGTCTACGACCTTCTAGTGGCATTTTTGCATAGAATCTGGTATAGAATGAATCAAGCTGTTGGACATCCGGCATTCGTCAAGCTTGCGGCAAGATTTTGGTCAAGTGGGCGAAAAGGGATAGCAAAAAGGCCCCCGCAAAGCGGAGGCCTTAGGCAAGGCTATGTCGAGCTGCAGGATTCGCGCTACTCGCAGAGCGAAAGGGCGGCCTCGTCGGCAACGACAACGCAGTTGGTGTGCAGCTGCAGGATCGAAGCCGGGCACTCGGGCGTAACCGGACCATAGCACATATCGTGCACGGCCTGAGCCTTGGCCTCGCCGTTAGCGACAACCAGGATCATGCGGGCATACATGATGGTCTGGGTACCCATGGTGTAGGCCTGACGGGGAACATCGTCGATGCTGTCGAACAGGCGGCTGTTGGCCTGAATGGTGCTCTCGGTGAGGTCAACGCAGTGCGTACCCTTGGAGAAATGGTCGTCGGGCTCG
>USKL01000200.1 GCA_900555225.1 uncultured Collinsella sp. | reverse complement strand
TACGCCTCGCGGAAACCCGGGGTCACGAGCACATCGCCCGAAGCCACGAACGGCTCACCGTTCACGTCGAGCTCGAGCTTAGTGTTTTCGATGGTCGCGGGACCCATAAGCGTCGCTAGGAAGCGGCGGGCGATGAGGTCGTAGAGCTTGCGCTGGCCGCCGTCGAGCGTGGACGGATCGCCCTCGCCCGTGGGATAGATAGGCGGGTGGTCGGTGGTCTCGACCTTGCCGCGCGTGGGCTTCATGGGGCCGGCGAGGACCTTTTTGCACACGGGCGCCAGCGCCGGGTTGATCTTTGCAAGGTCGCTCACCACAGCGCCCAGATCAAGCGTCGCGGGGTATACGGTATTGTCGACACGCGGGTAGCTGATGAGGCCCGCCATGTAGAGGGACTCGGCGATGCGCATGGTACGCGCAGGCGAGATACCCTCGGCTGCGGCGGCAGCCTGCAGCGGCGTGGGCGGCTGCTGCTTGCGTGAGCGCTTGGTCACCGCGGCGACGGTTGCCGTCTTGGCACCGTCAACGTGACCGTACGCCGTCTCAGCAGCATCCTTGTCGGTAAAGCGCGCCGTCTTGTGCGCGATCTTAAAGCGATCGTCCTCGGCAGCGCCTTGCGCGGCGCCCATGCCGCGAATCTGCCAATAGTCCTCGGGCACAAACGCCATGCGCTCGCGTTCGCGCTCGACCACCAGGGCAAGCGTCGGCGTCTGCACGCGGCCGGCGGAACGCACGTTGCCAAAGCCGCCAAACTTGGCGAGCGTCAGGTAGCGCGTGAGCACCGCACCCCAAATGAGGTCGATGTGCTGACGGCTCTCGCCGGCGTCGGCCAGGTTCTGGTCGAGCGAGACAAGGTTATCGAAGGCCTGCGTGATCTCGGCCTTGGTAAACGAAGAATACTGGGCGCGGGCGACCGGCAAGTCGGGCGCCACCTCGCGCACCTTGTTGAGGGCGTCCGAACCGATCAGCTCGCCCTCGCGATCGAAGTCCGTGGCAATGATGACGCTGTCGGACTTTTTGGCGAGGTTCTTAAGCGAGCGAATGAGCTCCTTCTCGGCCGGTAGCTTAATGACGGGCGCCCAGGTGAGATAGGGCAGGCTCTCGAGCTTCCAGCCCTTGATGGAGATGCCATCGGCAAGAAACGGCTTGCGCTTGGTGTCGTAGGGCGGGCGTGCCAAGCCATCGGGTATGTCGGCCGGCAGCATCTCGCCGTCCTCGGTGACCGAATACCAGCCCAGCTTTTTATCGAACAGCACGCTGTCGCAAAAATCGGGCGCGAGGATGTGACCGGCAAGACCGATCGTCACGCACTCCTCGCCCTTCCACTCAAAACGGTAGATGGCGGTGTTGTACACCTTGTCCTTTTTGGGTTTGCCCGTGGACAGCCGCTCGGCAATCTGACGCGCGGCGTCATTTTTCTCGGCGATGATGAGCTTCAAAAGAGGCTCCTATCTCGTGTCTCTGCGGCTACGCCCGCCCGTATGGCGGCCGATTTACGCCCTTGCTTGCTCGATCTGCCCGATGAGCCAATCGCACCAGGCATCCATGCCCTCGCCCTTGCGCGCGCTCACGGCAAACCGCGGCGCCTGCGGATTGAGGTCATCGAGTGTCTTAGTATACCTATCCATGTCAAAATCGAAAGCCGGGGCCACGTCGACCTTATTGAGCAGCTGCGCGCCAGCGTGCTGGAAGATGCCCGGGTACTTGATGGGCTTGTCGTCGCCCTCGGGCACCGAGAGAATCATGATGGACAGGTTCTCACCCAGGTCAAAGTCGACCGGGCAGACCAAGTTGCCCACGTTTTCGATAAAGATGACGTCGATGTTTTCCAGACCCACAGCCTGGTCAAACGCGTCAACGGCCTCCATGATCATGTTGCCCTCGAGGTGGCACAGGCCGCCCGTGTTGATCTGGATGGCGGGCATGCCGGCTTCCTTCATGGTGATGGCGTCGACATCCGAGGCGATATCGCCCTCGATGACGGCACAGCGCAGGCCGGCCTTGTCACGCAGGCGCTCGTTGGTGCCCAGGATCGTGGTGGTCTTGCCCGAACCGGGGCTCGACAAGACGTTGATCACATAGGTGTTTGTCTCATTAAATCGCTGACGCAGCTGATCTGCCAGGCGCTCGTTGCGCGACAGAATCGGCGACGCGATATCAATCGTTTTCTCAGCCATACTTAGCGCTCCTTACTTTGGCCCCTTTATACCCCATCACCAGATGGCTAGCGGGCTAATCGTCGGGGGTTTCGATTTCGATACTCGCGATATCGAGCTCGCGGCCGTGCAGTAGGCGCACGTTGGCACCACCACACTGGGGACAGCGACAGTGGAAGCGATCGTGGTCGAAGACCTCGCCGCAGTCCAGGCATTCACTTTGTGGGTGAATCTCCTCAACCGCGAGCTCGCAGCCCCGCGTGAGCGGGTCCTCATCGCGAAATGTCTCCCACGCAAAGTCGAGCGCCTCGCGCACAACTTCGGTCATATCCCCGATACGCAGCGTTACCAAAACGGCGCGCGAGGCCCCCGCCCCACGCGCCGCGCGAATCACTGTATCGAGTATGCCGTTGACAATGCCAACCTCGTGCATACCGATTTACTCCTCGTCGTCCTCATCGTCCGAGAACAGGTCCAGACGGCTCACAAACAAGCCCTCCTTGCCCTCGCGCGCGGTAATGACCACGCGGGCAATGGCGAGCGAAATCTCGTAGAGCGAGAGCAGGGCACCATACATGAGGCCCAGCGTAACGGGCGAGCCGTCGGGCGTAATCACAGCCGAGCCCACAAGCAGGCCCACGTACACGTAGCGCCAGGCGCCGCGGAAGGCCGCGTAGGACACGATGTGGAAGACGGACAGGTAGAAGATGATGAGCGGCAGCTCAAACGCCACGCCAAAGCCGATCATAAAGAGCAGCTCCATGTTGACGTAGTTCTCCAGGTCGGGCAGCGCCGTGGCGACGGCCGAGGTCTCGCCGATGAGCCACTCAAAGCCCGCCGGGATGATGATGAAATAGCAGAAGATGGCGCCCAGGAAGAACAGCACCGTCGAGGCGAGCACCGTGGGCACGACCCATTTGCGCTCGTTGGGACGCAGTGCCGGCAGGAAAAATGCCAGAATCTGCCAGATGATCATGGGCGTGCACATGACCACGGCCATCTTGATGGCCAGCGAGAAGCGCAGGCCAAAGCCGCCGAGCGTGGTGGTGATGTAAAACTTACCGTCCGGCACAAAAGAGCGGATGGGGTCTTCCAAGATGTCGAGCACCACAGGCGTGGCGAAATACAGCACGATGGCGGCGGCAAACACCGACACGACCACGATGGTCAGGCGGCGACGGAGCTCGCCCAGGTGATCGAAGAGCGGCATGCGCGCAGGTCCGATAGGCATTACTCATCGCCTCCCTTCGGTGCATCGGCGGCAGCGGCGTCGTCCTCGGCCTCGAGCTCGCGGGCAAGTTGGTCGACGACGGCCTTGCGCTTGCGGGGACGACGGGCGTAGAGGTCAGCCGTCGTGGGCTCTGCCGGCTCGGGCTCCGGCTCTGCACCTACGCATTTCCCCATATTGACAGAGCATACC
>USKL01000199.1 GCA_900555225.1 uncultured Collinsella sp. | reverse complement strand
GACGCCAGCGAGGCGTCCGTGGGCGATATTCTGACCGTTGAGTTTACCGATAGCTTCTGCTATGAGCTTATCGGTCATGTTGTGGAGTAGGAGAGCGTCGTGGCAAACGAGAGCAATAAGGAACTGACGAGTGTTTGGACGCCCGCCAACATCGTGACGTGCGTTCGCATCGTCTTTATCCCGGTGTTTATGATCGTTTCGGCCCTGTCTCACACGAGCGTTGCCGGTACGGACTGGAGCGCCTTCGACGGCCCGCTCGCCGCCGCTGCCTTCATTCTGTATGTGATCCTGTCGTGCACCGATAAGGTCGACGGCTATCTGGCGCGCTCGCGCAACGAGATTACCGATTTCGGCAAGTTCTTGGACCCCATCGCCGACAAGCTGCTCGTGTTCTCGGCCCTGCTGCTGTTCCTGGATTTTGGCGCGGTGACCGTGTGGTCCGTGTTCATTATCCTGTTCCGTGAGCTGCTGGTGAGCGCCCTTCGCATGGTCGCGAGTGCTGCCGGTGTCGTCGTTGCCGCCGATAAGCTCGGCAAGTACAAGACGGCGACCACGATGGTCTCCATCTGCGGCTATCTGTGCGTCTTTGCGATGGCCGGCCTTCAGCTGGGGTCGGTGTCGCTGCTGCTCGGTGTCTATTCGGTGTCGCGCTTCCTGTACGTCATCGCCGTGATTTTGACCATTGTCTCGGGCGCCCAGTACTTCTGGAACTGTCGCAAGATCGTCTTTTCGGTCTAGGTCCTGGTGGGTATGACGGAGCCTTATTTGCAGATCGCCGCAAACAACGAGGAGCTGGCGCGCGATATTGTTGAGCGCGCGAGTGCCCGTGGTGTGACGGTGTCGACGGCGGAGTCGCTGACGGCGGGCATGATCGCCTCGACGATTGCCGATATCCCGGGTGCCTCGGCGGTGCTTCGTGGCGGCGCGGTGACCTATTGCGATGAGATCAAACATCGCGTGCTCGGCGTTAAACAGGAAACACTCGATCGGTTTAGCGCCGTGTCGCACCAGACGGCTCGCGAGATGGCCGCAGGCTCGCTGGAGCTTTATCAGAGCGATATAGCCGTAAGCGCAACGGGCTACGCTGGGCCCGGTGGTGGCACCGAGCAAGACCCCGCCGGTACGTTCTATATTGGGTGGGCGTATCGCACGGCCGATGGGGGGGCGCCGGTTGTCGAGTCTGCGCGCTGTCATTATGAGGGCGATCGGTCGTGCGTTCGTGCCCATGCGGTCGCGGAGGCTTTGGGACGCATTGTACGCGTGCTCAATTTTATGGAATAGACGTGGTTTAAGGGGCCTTAGGGCCCCTTAATTGTGGAGATAGGGACCTTTGACCTGAATTACGTTTGCGCTGGCACATGGCATAAATTTGTTCGCGCACTCGTATTTGTGATTGGCGTGGTCAAGCGTTTGGTCGGTGATTGGTTGGCGTTTGGTCGGGTTTTGGAATGGTCGGGTGCATATGATGAATCTGAACGGTTGACCACGAACAGCCGTTCGTTTATTATCGTTTCAGGTTGTTAAGAGGAGGGCTATTCATGGCCAAGAATTCAGGTCCCGTACGTACCGTTCATGCACGCACGACGGGTAAAGAGCGCGATGAGATGATCGCCACCACCAAGGCCGAGATCGAGAAGAAGTTCGGCCAGGGCTCTATCATGAGGTATGGCGACGGCGGTCCCGAGCTCGAGGTCGAGGCTATTCCGACGGGCTCTCTGGCGCTCGATGCCGCCTTGGGTATCGGCGGCGTGCCGCGCGGCCGTATCGTCGAGATTTATGGCCCCGAGTCCTCCGGTAAGACGACGCTTTCGCTCGAGATTCTTGCAGAGGCGCAGGCCATGGGCGGTGTTGTGGCATTTATCGATGCCGAGCACGCGCTCGATCCCACGTATGCCGCGCGCATCGGCGTGGATATCGACGAGGTGCTTATTTCCCAGCCCGATACGGGTGAGCAGGCGCTCGAGATCGTTGACATGCTCGTGCGTTCCGGCGCCATCGATGCCATCGTCGTCGACTCCGTCGCCGCGCTGACCCCGCGTGCCGAGATCGAGGGAGAAATTGGCGACACTACGGTCGGTCTTCAGGCTCGCCTGATGAGCCAAGCTCTTCGCAAGCTCGCCGGCTCGCTGTCCAAGTCCAACACGACGTGCATCTTCATTAACCAGCTGCGTGAGAAGATCGGCGTCATGTTCGGCAACCCCGAGACTACGACGGGCGGCCGCGCCCTTAAGTTCTTCTCTTCGGTGCGTATCGACATTCGTCGTATCGACAGCATTAAACTTAAGGACGAGGTTATCGGTAACCGCGTGCGCGCCAAGGTCGTTAAGAACAAGGTGGCAGCTCCGTTCCGTTCTGCTGAGTTCGACATCATGTACGGTACGGGCATCTCTAAGGAGGGCTCGATTCTGGACATGGCTGTCGAGTGCGGCATCTGCAAGAAGATGGGCTCCTGGTTTGCCTATGGCGAGGACAAGCTCGGCAACGGTCGCGAGGCCGCCAAGGCGTTCCTGCGCGAACACCCCGATTGTGCCGACGAGATTGAGCATAAGGTCCGCCTTGCCTGTGGACTTGAGTTTGATGACGATGCTCCGTCCGAGGTCGAGCTGACCGATCAGCCTGCGCCTGAGGAGTTTGACGAGCTTTACGCCATCGATGGTTCCGCCATGCTCGATGATGACGACGAGTAGCGGTTACGCTCATGTCGTATACGGTGACCGAGGCCACGGTCGTCTTTCCCGATAAGAAGGCGGCCTCCTCGTTCTCGAGCGGGTATGTGTCCAAAAAGCCTTGCGCACATATCGATTGTGAGCTTGAGGGCGGTTTTGAGCGGTCCATTTGGATTCCCGTGCGGGTCGCGCGGCTGTATGTCAAAAACCGCCCCGATCTTCCCTGTGATTGGGACAACTTTCGTGAGGCGGTGCAGCTCATCGAGCGTAAATGTGCACTTACCATGGTGACCGAGATGCTATCGCGCCGCGACCATGCGACGGGTGAGGTCCGTGACAAGCTGGCTCGCTACGGCTTTCACCAGCCCGCGATCGATTTCGCCGTCGAGCGCGCCACCGAGTATCACTTTTTAGACGACAACCGCTTTTGCTCGTACTTTATCGAGGAGCGCAAGCGGCGCGGTTGGGGACAGCGCAAAATCGAGACCGAGCTCAAGCGCCGTCATGTCGTGCTCGATGACATTCCCGGTTATCCCGAGGATTATTTTGCCGTCGAAGACGATTTGGCGCGTGCGTCAGCCCTGCTCGCCAAGCGGCGTGTTCCAGAGACGCGCGCATTCGAAAAACTGGTTCGGTTTTTGATGGGCAAGGGCTTCTCGTATCACGTCGCCGCCGATGCCGTTAAGGCACGTCTCGATGCCGAACGCGAGGAATGTGCGGTTTAGGCGTATGCGTTTTGTGGCCCTGCCGTTCACCGTGTTTTAGCCGCCGTGCCGGGGCCATTTATTTGACAGTTGTTGTGGTTCAACGTACGATAAACACTGTCATTTGCTTTGTGATATGTGCTCATCTGTGATGAGTTTGTTTATATGGATCGCAGCCATCTTCAGGGAATATTGTCTAATCTTATGGGAAATGC
>USKL01000198.1 GCA_900555225.1 uncultured Collinsella sp. | reverse complement strand
CTGCCCTGTAGTGGAAAGGAGCCTGCACCCATGCCGCAACGCGAACCTGCCCTGCTTTGGATGCGGGACTGCGCCCTGACCGCATTGGTCCTTGCGCTGTGTACGCTGACAAGCTGGGTATTTTTCCGGCTGGATTTTGTTTCTTCCAACTATATCCTGACCTATATCCTGGGCGTCATGTATATCAACGTCTTTACATCGGGGTTGGTGTACGGCGTTGTGGCTTCGCTGTTCTCGGTGATGCTGGTCAACTATATGTTCATTGACCCCTTTATGCAGTTCCGCATCCGGTCAGACGACATGGTAACGGCAGTGGTCATGCTCTGCGTTTCGCTGCTCTGCTCCTCGCTGACGGGGCGTATCAAGGTACAGGCCGCCCAAAGCGAGCGCAAAGCCTATGCTTCGCAGGTGCTGCTGGAAGCCAGCCGCAGCCTGTTGGGGGCCGAGGACCCTGACACCATTCTGCGGATAACGGCCACCCAGCTGGGCAAGCTGTTGGAGCGCCCTGTCTGCTTTGCCCCCGCACCGGAGCACATTGCACCGGGAACCCTGATTCTGCCCCCTCCCGCCCAGACGGATTACCGCAGTTGCCCGGCGCTGCATGAGTTCAGCACCTATGAGCACAATCTGGCATTATCCATCCTGGATGTGTGTTCCCTGGCGCTGGAAAAAGAAGCCTCCAACCGCGCCCGGCGCGAAATTGAGGAAGCCGCCCGCCAGGAACAGCTGCGCGCCAACCTGCTGCGCTCCATCTCGCACGATCTGCGCACGCCGCTTACCAGCATTTCGGGCAATGCCGACGTGCTGCTCGACCAGGGTTCGACCGGCACGGCCGTGCTCGATAGCCAGACGCGCCGCGGCATGCTCCTGTCCATTCGCTCGGATGCACAATGGCTCAACGCCACCGTCGAGAACCTGCTTGCCATTACCAAGCTCGAGGGCGGCGGCATGCATCTGTCGGCCACGCTCGAGCTCATGGACGATATCGTCGAGGAGGCGCTGCGCCACGTAAGTCCGGCCGTGCGCGAGCACGATCTTAAGGTGGTGGCGTGCGATGAACCGGCGCTCGTCAACGTCGATGCGCGCCTGATGGTGCAGCTGCTGGTCAATCTGGTGAACAATGCCATTACCTATACGCCTGCAGGCTCGCATATCGTGATCTCGATTAGCGTCGACGATGGACGCGTGACGTGCTCGGTGGCCGATGATGGTCCGGGCATCGCACCCGAGGATCGCGAGCGGATCTTTGAGTCGTTCTACACCGCCAACCACGGTCTGGCTGACAGTCACCGCAGCGTGGGCCTGGGTCTTTCGCTCTGCCGCTCCATTGCGCTGGCGCATGGCGGTAGCATAGAGGTTGCCGCGGCGGACCCGCACGGCTCGGTCTTTACGATTGAGCTTCCTGCCGCCGACGTTTCGTTTGATAAGGAGTAGCGCCGTGCCGAACTCTGCCGTAAAACCGCTCATCTTGGTCGTTGAGGACGACCCTGCCGTTCGCAACTTAATCGTTGCCGCGCTCGAGGCGCACGGCTTGCGCCATATGGCCGTGGAGACCGCCCATGCCGCCATCGCCGCCGCCTCGTCGCAGACGCCGAGCATTGTGCTGCTCGATCTGGGCCTGCCCGATATGGACGGCGTCAAGGTGGTGGAGTCGGTGCGCGCATGGTCGGGCATGCCGATTATCGTGGTCTCGGCGCGCAGCGAGGATGCGGACAAAATCCGCGCGCTCGATGCCGGTGCCGACGACTATCTGACCAAGCCGTTTTCGGTCGAGGAGCTGCTCGCGCGTATTCGCACGACGCTCAGGCGCCTTTCGTATGCGCAAACGGGCGGTGTTGCCTCCGAGGGCTCGTTCGATACCGGTGAGCTGCATATCGATTTTGATGCCGGCATCGCCACGATGGATGGCGAGGAACTGCATCTGACGCCGATCGAGTATAAGCTCCTGTGCCTGCTGGCACACAACGCCGACAAGGTACTGACGCACCAGTTTATCCTGCACGAGATTTGGGGCACGGCAACTAAGAGCGACCTGGCGAGCCTGCGCGTCTTTATGGGCACGCTGCGCAAGAAGATTGAGTCCGACCCCGCGCATCCGCGCTATATCCAGACGCATGTGGGTATCGGTTACCGATTGGTCACCCAAGGCTAGATCGCCAACCACCATCCCAATATGAGTTGCGGTGAAATAGTTCCTGTTTGGTCTTTTACCAGGCATTTTTAGGAACTATTCCACCGCAACTTCGTTTATTTGCCCTTGGGCTTGCTGGCGTAGAACTTCTTCTTTTTGGGCTTGCCGGCAGGAGAGGGTTTGCCGGCAAAGTTGGACTTGCCGTTGCCGGCCTGCGCGTGCGTGGGTACTGCCGCACGGGGCTTGCGGGCTTCGGGATTGCGCAGTTCCTCGGTTCGCTCTGCAATCTCCTCGGCGCTAAAGCCGACTTCGGCCATGGCGTCCTCGATGGGCAGGCGGCGCACGATATAGCAATGGTGCACCTTCTGGTTGCGTGCGAAGTCCTCGGGGATGGTCTGTGCCGTAATGTCTTCCAGCACGACGCCCGCGCGCGCGAGCTTGCGCGTCTCGGGGCGGAAGCCGCGCAGGTTGCAGCTAAAGATGGCATGGCCGCCCTGCGCGAGCAGGCGCGATACGCCGGCCAACAGCTCAACATGGTCGCGCTGGACATCCCAGGTACGGCGGCCCATCTTGGACGAGTTCGAAAACGTGGGCGGGTCGACAAAGATCAGGTCCCAGCGGTTGCGCGTCTGACGCTGGTCACGAATCCAGGCGAGCACGTCATCGCGCACAAAGTGATGCTGCGGTCCCACAAAGCCGTTCTGACGCATATTGCGCTCGGCCCAGTCCAGATAGGTGTTGGAAAGGTCGACCGTCACGGTCTCCTCGACGCCGCCGTCTGCCGCATAGCAGGTGGCGGTGCCGGTATAGGCGAACAGGTTGAGGAAGCGGCGCGCCTGCTTGGCGTGCTCGCGCACCAGGTTGCGGGTGACGCGGTGATCCAGGAAGATACCCACATCCAGATAATCGTCAAAGTTGACGGCAAAGGTGAGTCCACCCTCTTCGATGAGCGGCAGGCGACGGCGAGCGATGTTGGCGCGCTCGCCCGATCCGCCCTTGCCGGCGCCCTGCTTGCCGTACTGCGAGCCGCCACGCGAGCGCATGCGGGCCTTGGCGTGCACATGCTCGGCCGGAACATCCAGGATGCGCGGTGCGATGGCCAGAATATCGAGCATGCGGGCCTGGGCCAGTGCGGGGTCGATGGTCTTGGGCGCGGCGTATTCGGCGATGACGAGCCAGCGGCCCGGCGTCTGCGGGCAGCCTTCGTACAGGTCGATGGCAGCGGAGTAATCGGGTAGGTCTGCATCGTAGACGCGGTAGCAGCTCACACCCTCGCGCTTGGCCCACTTGCGGCGCAGGCGGGCGTTCTTGCGCAGACGGTTGGCGAACTGCTCGGACTCGGGGATAAGCACGGGCAGCGGCTTGCCGTCGCCCAGGTCAAGCGTGGCGGCGGGCTCGGGCGTGGCGGGTGCGGTGCCGGTCTCGTCGACGGCGTCGCCAGCATCCGCAGCCTCGCCCGCGGCATCCGCGCC
>USKL01000197.1 GCA_900555225.1 uncultured Collinsella sp. | reverse complement strand
CACCGCAGCAAGAGCCAGCCCGCCCAGTATCCGCGCACCCGAGCCTGCCAGAATCGCCCATGTGCCGGCATCGCATACCAGTCGCAGCAACGCCACCACGACGGCGCCCGGCCCCGGCAAAATCAACGGCTGCGCCACGAAACCCGCCATCAGCACCCACACGGCAAGCCAAAAGGCGGCAACGGCACCTGCTGCCGCCACCGCCTTCACACGCACTGTCATTTGTCGAGCAAACACACGCACGGGCTACTCCATGTAGTAGAAATCATCGGCCGGGAGCTTGCCGCCCACGGCGCTCGCGTCCGCATCAGCCAGCACCTGCAGATACCCGTCGAGCGCCGCCTTCATATCCTTCCCCGTCTGGCACACGAGCATGCACCCGGGAATCGCCTTTTCGGCAATCGCGGCGTTATCGACGATGCCCGCATCGACCACGGCCTGAGCCCAGTCTGCCGGCGCCGCGTTCACGGCCTCAACGCTCGCCGCATGGCAGCTCAAGAATTCCGCCACGGCCTCGGGATGTTCCTTGGCAAAGGCCCGGCGCACCACGGTCACGCCCGTCAGCAAACGGGAGCCCGTGTCACCCGCCAGCTCATCCCACACATCGGTCAGACTTACCGGCGCCGACAGCTTGCCTTCGCTCTTGGCGATGGCCGCCGTCTTGAACGGCTCCGGCAGCACGCCCACGGCGGACGGGTCGACAAGCAACGCCGACAGCACCTCGGTGGGCTCGCTCTTAAACTCAAGCGCCACCTGGCCGGTCAGGCCCGCGCGCTCCAGCAAGTAGTTCATGACGTACTCCGGCGTGGTGCCCTTGCCCGTCATATAGACAGTATGGCCCGCCAGATCGCCAAACGAGGCCACATTCGCGTCGCCCGTCACAACGTTCAGCACGCCCAGCGTGTTGATGTCGATGACCTGCACCGCGCCCTCGGTCTTGTTGTAGAGCACGCTCGCCACGTTGGCGGGCACCAGGGCGATATCGATATCGCCCTGAATGACCTTGGGCACAATCTCGTCGGCGGCAGTGTTGATCGCAAAGTCGAACTTATTGTCCGTCTCGCCATCGGCAGCCTGGTCCATAAACTGCACCAGACCGATCGACGTCGGACCCTTGAGCGAGGCGACGTGCACCTCGACCGGCTCTGCGACAGCACCGGCGCCGTCCGTGGCAGCCGAGCCCGCGGCGGACCCCGCCCCCGCAGCTCCGCCGCCACAGCCAGCCAGCGCGAGCGACAACGCGCCCGCGGCAAGCACCGAGGCAAATCCTCGGCGCGTCATCTCGGCATCAAACGCACGCATCGCTAGCACGCCCCCTCGTTGGGCATCGTCCACGCATGATGGTCGGTATGCAGCAACTCCTCGGCCAGCGGCGAGAGCGGCGCACCCAAGAACTCGCGATAGCATGCCTGAACATCGGGGTTCTCGTGCGAGAAGCGAATGTCCGCAGCGGCGTCCAGGCCCCACAGCACCTGACCGCGCTCGGCTGCCAGCTCGCAGCCGTCGTGAATGGGCTGACCGCCGCCACCGACGCAGCCGCCCGGGCACGCCATGACCTCAACGAAGTCATAGCTCACACGGCCGTCGCGAATCGCGTCGAGCAGACGGGCGGCGTTGCCCAGCCCGTGCACCACGGCGACGCGCACCTTGGTGCCCTCGATATCGGCCGCGGCTTCCTTCCAGCCGTCCAGGCCGCGCACGTCGGTAAAGAAGTCCGCATCGGGGTTCTTGCCCGTCACCAGGTAATAGGCCGAGCGCACGGCGGCCTCCATCACGCCGCCCGTGGCGCCAAAGATCACACCCGCGCCCGTGCCAAAGCCCAACGGCGTATCGAGCGGCTCCTCGACCAGCGTGTCAACGCTCACGTGGCTCGCGCGGATCATGCGCACCATCTCGCGCACCGTCAGCGCAACGTCCACGTCGGGCGCGCCGCCCTCGCCCATCATGCTCGGCAGCGCACACTCGGCCTTCTTGGCCGTGCACGGCATAACGGACACCACGAACAGACGCTCGGGCTCCACGCCCAGCACCTTGGCGTAGTAGGTCTTGGCGATGGCGCCGAACATCTGCTGCGGCGACTTGGACGTGGACAGGCTGTCGACAAACTCGGGGTAACGTGCCTTCACAAAGCGCACCCAGCCCGGGCAGCAGCTCGTAAACATGGGCCAGCCGCGGCTGTCGCCCTCACCCTTAGCGGCGGCGCCCAGGCGCTCGAGCAGCTCGGAGCCCTCCTCCATAATGGTGAGGTCGGCCGAGAAATCGGTATCGAACACGTACTCAAAGCCCACGCGGCGCAGCGCGCAAGCCAGACGCTCGACGGTTGCCTCCTCGCGCGGAATGCCGAGTTCCTCGCCCCAGGCGCTGCGAACGGCAGGCGCGATCTGCACCAGCACGATCTTGTCGGGATTAGCGAGCGCGTCAAACACGGTCTCGGTGTCGTCGCGCTCGCGCAGCGCGCCCGTCGGGCAATGCGTGATGCACTGGCCGCACGCGACGCAATCGGTCTTGCCGATCGGCACGCGCCCGCGGGTGCCCACGGCGGTATGCGTGGCGCGGTTGGTCAGGTCCCAAATCCCTAGGCCCTGTACGCTCTCGCACACCTTGATGCAGCGCATGCATTTAATGCACTTGTCGTTTTCGCGGATGATGGGGAAATCGAAATCCCAGCCCTCGCCCGCCAAATGCCTTTGAAACGGCAGATAGAAAATGCCCAGGTCGTTGGCAATGGTCTGCAGGTTGCAGTTACCGCTGCGCACACAGCTCGTGCAGCGTGAATCGTGCTGCGAAAGCAGCAGCTGCACGTTGGTGCGGCGCGCCTCGCGGGCCTTGGGGCTGTTGGTGTGGACCACCATGCCATCGAGCACGTAGTTGTTGCAGGCGGCAACCAGCTGGTCGCAGCCCTCAACCTCGACCACGCACACGCGGCAGCCGCCGATCTCGTTCAGATCGCGCAGGTAGCACAGGGTGGGAATCTGGATGCCGACGGACTTGGCCGCGTCCAGGACCGTGGTGTGCTCGGGCACCACGACCTCGCAATTATCGATAGTGAGCTTGACCATATTGAGTGCTCCGCTTTCGGTGTTATCGCTGACAGTGGGGTTGTTGAGCTCTACCATTCCAGGTTCCTCCCTCCGCGGAACGCGCCAAAACCAAAGTGGTCGCAACGCAGGCAGCGGCTTGCCTCCTGGCGCGCCTCCTCCTCGGTAAGGCCCTGCTCGACCAGATTCCAATCGTGAATACGCTCGCCGGCCTCGCGCTCACCCAGCTCGCAGCGGCCGCACTCGTGCTTGCCCTTAAACTGAACGGTCGGCAGCTCCACGTCGAGCTTGATCTTGTGGTCGAAGCCCAGATAGCGGTCGATGTTTGCCGAAGCCACGCGGCCGGCGTTGATGGCACGGATGACGGTGGCGGGACCGGTCTGGCAGTCGCCGCCGCTAAAGAGGCCATCGAAGTTGGGCACGGCGCCGTCCGAATCGGTAACGACGCGACCCCACTTACAGGCGATGCCCATGTCCTCAAACGGCTTGAAATCGATGTCCTGGCCAATGGCCACAAACACGCGCTCGCAGGGAATGACGCGCTCGGGCGTGGCTGCGGCACGCGGGGCCGG
>USKL01000196.1 GCA_900555225.1 uncultured Collinsella sp. | reverse complement strand
GGTAGGAGTCTACCGGTGGGTTGACCCCACCGGACAGACGATGACCAGGTGATCCTTTACAGGATCGTCAAGGTTTCCGTGGGGTACCCGTTGGGTACTTAGATCAGCACGCAGGCGACGGTCAGGATGACGGCGCAGACGACGGAGAGAGCGACGATGAGCTTAAGGGCAAACTTGAGCCAGGTCGTCCACTCGATCTTGGCCAGGGCGAGACCGCCCATGATGGCGCCGGAGGTCGGGGTGAACAGGTTCACGACACCGATGGCGGCGGAGAAGATCATGACCATGACCTCAGGCGAGAAGCCGAGCTTAACAGCCAGCGGTCCCATGATGGGCATGGAGACGGTGGCCATACCGGAGGTCGAGGGGATCAGGAAGGACAGGCCGAAGTAGACCAGGAAGCTCATGGGAGCGAAGATCACGCCGGACAGGCCAGCCAGGGCATTGGCGGCAGCGTCGAGGACGAAGACATCGAGGCCGGTGTTAGCCATGAGGACGGAGATACCACGGGCGAGGGCGATGACGAGAACAACGGACATCATGTCGGCAGCGCCGGTGATGAAGGTGTTAACGATCTGCTTCTCGGACAGGCCACCGATGATACCGATCAGGACGGCCATGAGGAAGAACCAGGTGGAAGCCTCGTCGAAGTACCACTGGCCAATGGGCAGGCCGGTGATCAGGGCAGACCAGCCCTGGACGACGGCGTTACCGTCGGCGTCGTAGACAGCGCCAGCGTCGAAGAAGTTGGCGACGCCCTCGTTGAGGTCGGCCAGCGGAATGAAGCCGACGATCATGACGACGAAGGTGAAGGCGAAGGCGATCAGAACACCCTTCTGACGACCGGTGAGCTTGACCTCCTTGTGGACCTCGGAAGCAGCCTTGCCGTGAGCCTCTTCGGCGTCCTTGAGCTCCTGCATCGACAGGATGGTGGAACCCTTGTCAGCCTTGACCTTCTTGGCGTAGCTCATCACGAAGAAGATGGACATAGCGGTAGTGACAATCCACAGGACGGCACCGAGGCCGATGATGATGGACTGGTTGACCTCAATGCCAACGCCGGTCAGAGCGTCGACGGCAGCGCCGACGGCGAACGGGTTAACCGTGGAGCCCAGGCAGCCGCAGCCAGCGCCGAGCAGGACGGTAGCGGCACCGACCATGGGGTCGAAGCCAGCAGCCATCATGGTAGCGGCGAGCAGGGCGTAGAAGGGAACGGTCTCCTCGCACATACCATAGGTGGTACCACCGAGGGAGAAGATGAGCATCAGCACGGGAATGAGCATAATCTCGTTGCCCTTAAGCTTCTGCACCAGAACGGCGATGCCGTTGTCCAGAGCGCCGGTCTCGGTCATCATGCCGAGGAAGCCGCCCAGGATCATAACGAAGAGGCAGACGGGCAGAGCGTCAGCGAAGCCCTTAATCGGGGCGGTGCAGAAATCGCTCAGACGGGCGGCAGTAACCGCGCCGCCGGACGTGCCGGAGACGATAACGGTAATCACTGCGACAATTGCCAGCAGAGCAAGAAGAATGGTGAACGATGAAGGCATACCGCGCTTTTTCTTAGCGGTCTCAGTCATAGTTCTCATCCCCCCTTCATAAATCATTTACTGATCTCGCCAGAAGCGGCTCTTCCGTGCCGTGCCTGCCGCTTGTTGCGAGATTATTACCAGATAAAACCGCTCGGGGTGTGCAGCAATACACCCCGAGCGAGATGCTAGATGCTCTTACTTGAGCGTGGCGTACATGACAGCCTTAATGGTGTGCATGCGGTTCTCGGCCTCGTCGAAGACCTTGGAAGCGGGGCTCTCGAAGACCTCGTCGGTGACCTCCTGCTCGGTGATGCCGAACTGCTCGCACTTCTCGGCGCCAATGGTGGTGTTGGTATCGTGGAAGCTGGGCAGGCAGTGCAGGAAGATAGCACCCGGGTTGGCCATAGCCATGACCTCGGAGGTGACACGATACGGGGTGAGCTGAGCGATGCGCTCGGCCCAGACCTCGTCGGGCTCGCCCATGGAGACCCACACGTCGGTGTAGATAACGTCGGCACCGGTGACGCCGTCCTTGACGTCGGTGGTCAGCTTGATGGTGCAGCCGTTAGCCTCGGCGATGGGCTTGCAGGCCTCGATGACGTCGTCAGCGGGCATGCACTCCTCGGGGCCGCAGGCCACGAAGTTCATGCCGAGCTTGGAGCAGACGACCATGAGGGAGCGAGCGACATTGTTCTTGCAGTCGCCCATGAAGACGAGGGTCTTGCCCTTGATGTCGTAGTTGAAGTTCTCCTGCACGGTGAGCGCGTCGGCGAGCATCTGGGTGGGGTGCCACTCGGTGGTCAGGCCGTTCCACACGGGCACGCCGGACTTAGCAGCGAGCTCCTCGACGTCGTCCTGGGCAAAGCCACGGAACTCGATGCCGTCATACATGCGGCCGAGAACGCGGGCGGTGTCCTCGATGGACTCCTTCTTGCCCATCTGCGACGAACCCGGATCGAGGTAGGTGACGCCCATGCCCAGATCCATGCCGCCGACCTCGAAGGCGCAGCGGGTACGAGTGGAGGTCTTCTGGAAGAGCAGAACGATATTCTTGCCCTCGAGATAGCGGTGCGGAACGCCAGCGCGCTTCATATCCTTGAAGTTCTTGGAGAGCTTGAGCAGGTACTCGATCTCCTCGGTGGTGAGGTCGAGAAGCTTGAGGAAGCTACGGCCGGAGAGGTTAACACCCATGGTTCGATTCCTTTCGAAGAAATGAATTACGTAAGTATTAGTGTTGCCCGTTTAACGGGCGAAGCCGGTGCGGTTGTAGGGGGACCGCACCGGAAACGGAAAGACTTAGAGGTCCTCGCGCCAGAAGGGCATGCTCATGCAGCGCGGGCCGCCGCGGCCGCGGGAGAGCTCGGCGGAGGGCACGACGAGAAGGTCCAGGCCCTCCTTGTACAGCACGTCGTTGGTGACGGTGTTGCGGGCGTAGACGCAGATCTTGCCGGGCTCGACGCACAGGGTGTTGGAGCCGTCGTTCCACTGCTCGCGGGAGGCCGCGATCGGGTCGCCGCCGCCGCAGGGGATCAGCTTGACCTGGTCGACGCCGGTGGCGTCCTCCAGGACGTGCTCGAGGGTGTCCTCGATCAGGCGGATGTTCACGTCGCCCGGGTTCTTGCCGGCGGTCAGCTCGTAGACGCGCAGGGTGCCCATGATGGCGGGGTGGATCGTGAACTTATCGACGTCGATCTGGGTGAAGACCGTGTCGAGGTGCATGAAGGCGCGCGAGACCGGGATGTCGAAGGCCAGGATGCGCTCGACCTTGGAGTCGGAGTTCCAGAAGATGTTCTGGGCCATGACGTCGATCGCGGCGGCCTGGGTGCGCTGGGAGATGCCGACGGCGAGGGTCTTCTCGTTGATGTTCAGCACGTCGCCGCCCTCGGTGTGGAACTGGCAGTCGCGGCGGAAGTACAGCGAGACGTCCTTGTAGTCGGGGTGGTACTTGAAGATGTACTTGCCGTACAGGGTCTCGCGGTTGCGGGTGACCGAGTACATGCGGTTGAGGTTGACGCCCTCGCCGATGACCGCGAACGGGTCGCGGGTGAAGTAGAGGTTGGGCATCGGGTCGATGATCAGGTCGGACTCGG
>USKL01000195.1 GCA_900555225.1 uncultured Collinsella sp. | reverse complement strand
TTCCCGTGAACACGCTTGCGGACGATGATTCAAACGAGGCCGTCGAGGTCGATGATTCGAACGAAGCTGCTGAGGTTGATGATTCAAACAAGGCCGTCGATGTCGATGACGAGAAGACCGAGGTTGCTAAGGGCTTTGGCGATCTGAGCGATGCGCTGGAGGATGCCGCGGGCGGTCTTTGCGATCAGGCCGCGACGATGTCCCAGGACTTTGAGGACGACGCCGCTTATGTCCAGAAGATCGATGGCGAGATCGCGTACTTCAAGTCCTTTGCCGACCAGTATCAGGACATGCTCGATAGCTATGAGAGCCTTAAGCAGCAGTACGAGGATGCCTATGGCACCGAGCTGCCGAGCGATATTCAGGATGCGCTCGATAAGCTGCTGAGCGAGGAGAACCTCAAGAAGTTGCAGAGTGTCCTTACGTGCATGTGTTACCTGCGCGATGCCGAGCGCGGCTTTGATATGTATGTGACCGAGGACGGCGTGAACTTTACGACGCTGACGACCAATGGCTTTAACGATCCGTATAACCATGGTCTGCGCACCTTTGCGGTGACCAACCAGGGTCTGTGCCTTGGTACCGCCAACCCGTTCTATGGTTGCCAGGTCTGGATCCAGCGCAAGGAGAATTCGGAGAATCCGGTTGATCCCGGTACTCCGGATCCGACGGAACCCACCGATCCTTCGCAGCCGGGTGGCGGCGATCAGCCTGGCGGCAGCCAGACGGGTGGCAACGACCAGTCGAGCAGCACCACGACCACCGTCACGACGACCGCTAAGAAGACTCCGAAGGACGGCTCGCTGCCTCGCGCTGGCGACTCGACCCTCACGCTGGTCTTGGGATTGCTGGTTGCAGCTGCCGCAGTGCTTGGCATTGCTCTCGTCTTGCGCAAGCGTTCTCGTCGCTAGGCTCGTCCGCGTAGCTCAATGTCCTGGATATCGTCGAAGTTGATGGCGATATCCCTGAGTTTGAGCAGCTTGAATGCGGGTAACGCTTCGTCGAGAATGCCCGTGCGGCTACGATAGCCGTACGTATCGTAATAGGTGACGCGCACCAAGTCGCCGCGTTTGAGGCCCTCGAGCTTTTGCGAAAGCTCGAGGGCTTTTTCTTCCGTGAGCTCACGTTTTTGCTCGACGGTGATTTCCTGCTTGCGCACGAGTTCGTAGTATCCCGTGAGGGCGGCAAAGGGCATAAACTGTGCGGCGCGGTTGGCGCGCACGGCACCGTTGGCAGTGAGGTTGGGGTCGGCTGCGCGGCGTCTGCCCTCGGGGTCCGCCAGGCGCTCGAAGGCGGTCGGCGGGCGCATGGGCTGTTGTTTGGGTTTAGGCACGGTGTCCTCCAACTTGATCGTTGCGCTCGCGCGCGGTGGCGCCGGCGGTAAAGCTTAATCCCTTGACGAGCGCGTTCTTGCCGTACTTGCCTTTCACGGCCAGGACGGCGCGCGCCAGGTCGCGCTCGCGCTCATCGGCCTCGATATCGCTGAACAGATCGATGGTGGCAAATTCCTCGGGCACAAGATTGCTAAAGCCCAGGTTGATGCGCTTGACCGGTCGTTTGGGATCGACAGTCTGCGCCCAGAGCTCATCGAAATAGCCCATGATCTTCTTAAACGAATTGGTACGCTCGGGCAGCTTGCGCGAGGCGTTGGAGTGCGCAAAGAGCGCGGCATAGCCACCACGCGGTTTGCCACCATGCTCTCCCACAAAGATGCCATCGATTGCCTGCGCTTCGCGCACCAGGCGGCGCCGTTCGTCATCGCGCTGGACGGGCTTGGGAGCACGGGGCGCGAGCTCGGGGCCGGCGGTTGCGGTGGGTTCGATGCTCGACGTACTCGAGCGCAGGTGTCCGCATCCGTCCACATATTGTGCAGTACCGCTGGCATCAAGCCTGCGTATGTCGGCGCGCTCGCTCGCGTAGCCCACAAAGAGCGAGATGCTGTCGCAGACCACGTGCTTATCGATCAAGTCCAACACGGCGTTGTCGACCATCTCGCGCAAGACGGTGTAGGCCTGCTCGTAGGCATAGCCCTTCGAGAGCACCTGTCCTGTGGTGGTCGAAGTTGCTTGCGGGCGATAGGCTTGGATATCGGCGATGGTTGTCGGCTCGCGTCCGAAGGCGTGGTCGATGAGATACTCGGCATTGACGCCGAGCTCGTCGTAAAGCAGGTTTTCGTCGAGCGCCGCGACGCCCATCAGATCGTAGACGCCGTATTTTTCGAGTCGTGCTGCCACGCCGGGGCCGATGCCCCAGATATCGGTGATGGGACGATGGGGCCAGATTTCCTTGCGAAAGGTCTCATCGTCGAGTATGCCGATGCGGCTGGGTACGTGCTTGGCGGTGATATCGAGTGCAACCTTGGCCTGGAATAGGTTGGGGCCGATGCCGACCGTCGCCGTGATGCCGGTGCGCGCCAGGACCTCGTCGCGCAACATGCAGGCGAAGCCTTCCGCATCGGTGTGATAGAGGTCCAGATAGGGTGTCACGTCGATAAAGCACTCGTCAATTGAGTAGACGTGCACGTCCTGGGGGCTGACGTATTCCAGATAGATGCCGTAGATTTGCGCCGACACCTCCATGTAGTGCTGCATGCGCGGCACTGCTTTGATGCAGTCGATGCCGTCGGGAATCTCGAACAGACGGCAGCGGTTGTGAATACCTAAGTCCTTCATGGCCTGCGTGATAGCGAGGCAGATGGTCGTGCGTCCGCGCGATTCGTCGGCAACGACCAGGTTGGTGGTGAGCGGATCGAGCCCACGGTCGACGCACTCGACGCTGGCATAAAACGTCTTGAGGTCGATGCAGATATAGGTGTGCTGCTCGTGCGCCATCCGTGCCCTTCCATCAAACACATGTTCTTATCGAATACCTGTTCGATAATACCCGCTTGCACGGACACCGTCAAAATCTGTCCCTTTTTGGCAAGTATGGTCGTGCGGCTTCATCGGGGTTTTAACGCAGCCCTAAAGAGCGCGAAACAGCTCGGAAAAGCTCGCTTCGTAGCATGAGCCTAACGATCGATACCACCATAAAGCACGGAAGGGTTGTGGGGATAATGGTCAACTATGGGTTTGGTATGCCGACGCGCTTGGTTGCGGATGGGGATGTGGCTCGCTGGTGCGGGCGATTGGTTGCCCACTATGGCGGCACCAAGGCACTGGTCGTGCTGGGAGGCGACAAGCACACGCGCGATGAGCTCGTTTCGGCGGCGCTGGGCTCGCTCGATCGTGCCCTGCTCGAACGCGTACTCTTTCGTTGCGGTTCGGCCGGGGGCGACGGGGGAGACGATTTGGTCGATGAGGCCGTAGCCCTGGCAACCGATGAGGGCGTGGACTTTGTCCTGGCGATTGGCGATGCCGATACTGCTGGCTTTGCGCGCGAGCTCGCGCGTCGCATGGCGGCGCTCGATGCCGGCGAAGACGGTTTTGTCCCTTATGGATGCATTCTCTCGGAGGGCAAGGCGCCTGCTGTCGTGGGCACCGGTGAGGTTCCCGTTTTTGCCATTATCGCGCCCGAACTGCTGGAGGGCATCGGGTCTCCTCTGCGTGAGTTGCTCGGTAGCATCTGCGCCGCGGCCTAATATTTGCCATAAAAGGACGGGTTATTTTTGGTTGGTAAAGCGTTTGA
>USKL01000194.1 GCA_900555225.1 uncultured Collinsella sp. | reverse complement strand
GCCGCGAGTACGCAGAGCAGGCCAAGGTGTCTATCCGTAACATCCGTCGCGACTTCAACAACAAGCTCGAGCGCGATGAGGAGCTCACCGAGGACGATGTCCGTCGCGAGCAGGCCAAGGTCCAGAAGCACACCGATGAGTATGTCGCCAAGGTCGAGGAGCTTCTGAAGGAAAAAGAAGCCGAGGTCATGGAGATCTAAGGTGCAATACGACGAGCATAAACTGGTCGAGTACTTTGCCGACGCCCCTGCGGGCGTCGGTTTTTCCGACCTTGACCTCAATAACATTCCGCACCATATCTCGTGCATCATGGACGGCAACGGTCGTTGGGCTACGTCGCGCGGTCTTGCACGCACCGAGGGCCACAAGGCGGGTATTGTCTCCCTTCGCGAGATCATTACCGCCTGCGTGCGCCTGGGCGTCGACGTGCTTTCGGCCTATGCGTTTTCTACCGAAAATTGGAACCGCCCGCAGCATGAGGTCAACGTCTTGATGCATCTGTTTGCTAAGACGTTCATCGACGAGCTGCCGCTTCTGAAGCGCGAAAACGTGCGTGTTGTCTTTTTGGGTGACATTTCCGCGCTGCCCAAGAAGACCCGCGACGTTTTTGAACGCGGTCTTGCCGAGTGCGCCGATCACACCGGTATGACGCTGGCGCTTGCCGTCAACTACGGCGCGCGTGCCGAGATTACCCGCGCTGTCCGTCAGATCGCACTCGACGCTGCCGCCGGTAAGATCGATCCTGGCGCAATTGATGACGACATGGTGGCTTCCCACCTCTATACCGCCGGCCTTCCCGATCCTGAGCTTGTGATTCGCACTTCTGGTGAGCTGCGCCTTTCGAACTATCTGCTGTGGCAGGTGGCTTATTCCGAATTCTACGTCACCGATACCTATTGGCCCGACTTTGATCGTTGGGGCCTTGTCGACGCCATTTTGGCCTATCAGGGCCGTGACCGTAGGTTTGGTGGACTGAGCAAGACCGAGGAGGCTTAATCGTGTCCGATCGTCCCAAGGCATCTGCTCCCAAGACGCCTGCGCGCAAAGCTGCCACTGCGGGAACGCCTGCAGTGAAGAGCGGCACCGGTTCGTGGCTGGCGGGCTTTATTACCCGTGCCGCCGCCGGTATCGTCTACGCCGTTGTCTTTATCCTGTGCCTGGTTTTGGGTATCGTGCCCACGGCCATCTTTGTTTCCGTCATGAGCGGTCTGTGCTGCTATGAGTTTTTCCGTATGACAAGGCTCGATGGCAAGATGGCTAACGAGCGCATGGGTATCGCTGCCGCCGTGCTCTTTCCGCTGTCGGCGTTGGGCGATTCGATGCTGCTGAATGCCCTGCTTTTTGCCCTGATGCTCGCTGTGGGCATTTGGTATGTCTGGTCGCCGCGTACCCGCATATCCGATGTTGCCGTGACACTCATGGGTCCCATCTACACCGGTTTTATGCTGTCGGCTATCGTGCTGCTGCGCGATGCCGTGCCCGGTTTTGCCGGCGCCCTGCTTTCGGTGGGTGTTTGCGCGTCTCTCTGGGTCTCCGATTCGTTTGCCTATATCGTGGGTAGCCGTATCGGCAAACACAAGATGGTTCCCAAGATCTCTCCCAAAAAGAGCTGGGAGGGGTTTGTTGGCGGCATCCTGGGCTCGGTTTTGATTTGGCTCATCCTGTGGGCGACGCATTTCTTCAAGCTCAGCCTGCCCTATGCGCTGCTGTGCGGCGTGGTCGTGTCCATTCTGGGCGTTATCGGCGACCTTATCGAGTCGCGCATCAAGCGCGGTGTGGGCGTCAAAGATTCCGGCAACCTTATCCCGGGCCACGGCGGCATGCTCGATCGTAGCGATTCGCTTATCTTCGGCTGCATCACCGCGCAGCTGATGCTGATGATCGGAGGCGTGCTGTAATGTCATTCCAGACGACGTATGGCCCCGATGGACGCCTCCGTGTTGCCATCCTGGGTTGTACGGGCTCTATCGGCACGCAGGCACTCGACGTGTGCCGTCAGCATGCCGATCGACTGCAGGTAACGGCGCTGTCCGTCAATTCCAGCACCTCGGAGCTCGTTGCCGCCGCCCGCGAGTTCTCGGTTCCGGCGGTTGCCGTGGCCGATGTCGCTCATGGCGATGACGCCGTGCTGCAGGAGTTGCCCGAGGGAACGAAGCTCGGCGTTGGCGCGCAGGCGGTTTGCGAGCTCGCGCGTCGCGACGATGTCGACTGCGTACTCGTCGCTATTGTGGGTGCCGCCGGTCTCGAGGCGAGCCATGCGGCCTTGACCTCAAATAAGCGCCTTGCCCTTGCCAACAAGGAGTCCCTCGTCGTCGGTGGCGACTTGCTTATGCCGTTGGCGCAACCGGGCCAGCTTATTCCAGTCGACTCTGAGCACTCCGCCATCTTCCAGTGCTATCTGGGGGAGAACCCACGCGAGGCTCATTGTATTTGGCTCACCTGCTCGGGCGGTCCGTTTTTTGGCCGCACGCGCGACGAGCTCGACCGCGTGACGCGTGCCGATGCCCTCGCACATCCCACGTGGGCCATGGGCGCCAAGATCACCATCGACTCCGCCACCCTCATGAACAAGGGCCTGGAGCGCATTGAGGCCATGCATCTGTTTAACTGCGACCTCGATTTCATTAACGTGGTCGTGCAGCGTCAGTCCAAGATTCACTCTATGGTCGAGTTCTCCGACGGCTCCGTGATGGCGCATCTCGGTGCATCCGACATGCGTATTCCCATCCAGTTCGCGTTCTCGTATCCTGAGCGTTGGGATACCCCGGCGCCTCGTATCGATTTCCGCGAGCTGGGACAGCTCACGTTTGATGCTGCCGACATGGATACCTTCCGCTGTCTGGCACTGGCCGAGCGTGCCGGCAAGACGGGTGGCACCATGCCGTGCGTGCTCAATGCCGCCAACGAGGTCGCCGTCGATGCCTTCCTGCGCGATGGCTGCAGCTTTACCGATATCGATCGCATTGTGGAATCCTGCATGGATGCCCACGATGTGCAGGCGGTCGATTCGTTTGAGCAGCTTCGCGACATCGATGCGTGGGCGCGTGAAAAAGCTGCGCAGGCGCTCGCCGCAACCCGTTCCTAACCCATAAGGATTGCTTTTTCGTTTTATGGATACTGTTCTGAGCGTTCTTTCATCGGTCTTTTGGGGCCTGCTGATGCTTTCCGTCCTCGTGTTTTTGCACGAGGGTGGCCACTTTTTGGCGGCGCGTGCTTGCGGCGTCCGTGTGACCGAGTTCTTTTTGGGCCTGCCGTGCCGCTTTGACATCCATTACACGTCGCGTCGCATTGGAACCAAGTTTGGCGTGACCCCGCTGCTGCTGGGTGGCTACGCTGCCATCTGCGGTATGGATCCGACCGACGTCTCGTGTGCCGATCGCGTGCTCGCGGCTATCTATCGTCATGGTCGCGTGACCGTGGCCGACCTTGCTGTCGAGCTCGAGCTA
Source organism: uncultured Collinsella sp. (assembly GCA_900555225.1). Classification (GTDB taxonomy): domain Bacteria; phylum Actinomycetota; class Coriobacteriia; order Coriobacteriales; family Coriobacteriaceae; genus Collinsella. Next base: position 187 of record USKL01000194.1, on the reverse strand, counting down.
TCCGAGGAGGTTGTGCTCGAGGCATGCGCCTTGCTCTTGGGTTGGGGCTCTATCGCGCCTTGGTATGAGGAAGGGGAGAAGCCCTCGCCGAGCTACTATCCCACCAAGTATCAGACGCTGCCGCGAGACGCGGCGGGTTACACCACCTTTGACGGCCGCCGTTTCGATCGAGACCATGCGACTACCG
>USKL01000193.1 GCA_900555225.1 uncultured Collinsella sp. | reverse complement strand
GCTGCCCCGCCATGGGTTCCGAGGAGCTTGAATATGATGAGTTCCAGCCCATGTGGGATGAGGTCAAGGAGACCCTCGGCGACAAGAAGGTCGTCCTCTTTGGCTCTTATTCGTGGGCCGAGGGCGAATGGATGGACAACTGGAAGGCGGACGCCGACGAGGAGGGCGTCAACGTCGTCGATTCCGTCATCTGCTACGACGCCCCCGATGATGAGAGCGAAGCGGCCTGCCGCGCCCTTGGAGCCGAGCTCGCCTAGCGGCAATGAGCTCCGCCCGCAACGCGCATTGCAACAAAACACATTCGCGTCCCAACAAAAACGGGAGCCGGATCACATCCGGCTCCCGTTTTCTGCTATGTCAGTCATATAAAGCGGCTACGAGATATTGCCCAAGAACGCCTTGGTGCGCTCGCTCTTGGGGTGGTCGAAGACCTCGCTCGGCGTACCCTCTTCCACAATGACGCCGCCGTCCATAAAGACGACGCGGTCGGCGACATCGCGGGCAAAGCCCATCTCGTGCGTCACGACGATCATGGTCATACCGTCGTGCGCCAGGTCGCGCATGACGCCCAGAACGTCGCGCACGAGCTCAGGGTCGAGCGCCGACGTGGCCTCGTCAAAGAGCATCACGTGCGGGTTCATCGACAGGGCGCGGGCGATGGCCACGCACTGCTGCTGGCCGCCCGAGAGCTGGCTCGGCATAAAGTCGATGCGCTCGGCCAGGCCGACCTTGGTCAGCTCCTCGACGGCAATCTTCTCGGCCTCTTCCTTGCTGCGCTTGAGCACCTTCTGCTGCGCAAGCATGACGTTCTTTTTGACCGACAGGTGCGGGAACAGGTTGAACTGCTGAAACACCATGCCCAAGTGCGTACGCACCTTATTGAGGTCAACGCCCTTGGCGCACACATCCACGCCCTCGACGACAATCGAACCACTCGTAGGATGCTCCAGACGATTGATGCAGCGAAGCATCGTCGACTTGCCCGAGCCCGAAGGACCCAGAACTACGACGACCTCGCCCTTATGCACATCCAGATCGATATCGCGCAGGACCACGTTATCGCCAAAGGCCTTCTGGAGGTTCTTAATGCTGACGACGACCTCGTTCGAGTTATTGGTTTCGCTCATGATAGGACCTCCTTACAGACCGGCGATGTGATCGGCAGGCGTCGCGACAACCTGTCCGGCGCTCTTGGCGGGACGCTTCTTCTTGGTCTCGGTCGTACCCAAAAGCCTCGCCTCAAGACCGCTCACCAAGCGAGCGAGCGGCAGGGTGATGACCAGATAGAACAGGGCGGCAACCACGTACGGTGTAATGGAGCCCGTCGTGGCCACGATGGTACGGGCGTTCATGACGATCTCGACCACGCCCACGGCCGCGAGCAGCGACGTATCCTTGTAAAGCAGGATAAACTCGCTGGTCAGCGTAGGCAGGACATTGCGGAACGTCTGCGGAATCATAACGTAGAGCAGCGTCTGGAAGGCATTCATGCCCAGCGAGCGAGCGGCCTCGTTTTGGCCCTTGGGGATCGACTGAATACCGGCGCGGAAGATCTCGCACAGGTAGGCGGACGAGTTCATGGCCATGACGATGACGCCCAACACATAGTCGTCCACCTTGACGCCGGCAAGCGGCAGGCCAAAGAACGCGATGTAGATCTGCAGGAACGCCGGCGTACCACGGATGATATTCACATAGATGCCGGCAAGGCAACGAAGGATGCGCGACTTGGAGATGCGCATGAGCGACAAGGCAAAGCCAAAGGGAATTGCCAGCGGAAACGCCACGAGCACGATCGAGAGCGACATGAGGAAGCCTTTGAAGACGATCGGCAGGCTCTGGACCAAAATGACCGGGTTCAGGAACAGGCGAAGGAACATGTTGGAATTCCATGCCTCGACCCACGGCTGCTCCTTAAGGTCGGCCAGGAAGTTATCGAATGCCGTCACGCCCTTAATCTCGACGGAAGGAATCTTGGAGATCTTCTTGGTCGAACCATCGGCCAAAGTGTAGGTGCCGCTAAAGGCCTCATCGCCGCCCTCGACGGGAAACGTCACGCCGTAGACCTCGACACGGAAAAAGCCGCCGGCAGGCGCCGTCTCGCCAAAGTCGATCTTGAGCGTCTGGCCGTCAGCCTTGCACGTAGGCTTCATGGGCGTACGGTCCATAAGGTCATCGCCCGAGAGCATCGTCAGACGTGTGTCGTCCGCACCAAAGGTCGTGCCATCGGCAAACGTCAGCGAAAGACCACTCAGTTCCTCGTCGGCATCGGCCTGGACCTCCCAGGTAATGCGCGTCTCGGTGCCGCCGACCACAGCGCTGCCCGAACCGGTGTTGGGTCGGGCGGTAATCTTTGCGGTCTCAAGCGCCTGGGCGGTCGTGGGCGCATATGCCCCCACGCACACCAGCGCGAGCGCCACGGCCATGGCGCAGGCTAGCTTTTGGAGCAAGGCGGGCAGTGGAAAACGCTGCTCCGCAGCCCCTTCGTTCAATCGAGACAAGGTGGCTCCTATCGTAGAAGTTGCCGGCAAAACGAGACGGAAGCACTCTCCGTCAAGAGAAGCGCAAAGGCCCTCTCCGCAAAACGGAAAGGGCCTACACGCAATCAAGTAGCTATTTTACTTGATGTTGTACTTAGCCATGAGGGCGTCGACGGTACCGTCGTCGGTCAGGTCCTTGATGGCCTGGTTGATGTCGTCCTTGAGCTTGGTGTTGCCCTGGTTGATGGCGATGGCGTACTCCTCGCCGGTGCTGATTTGCTTGATGGTCTGGCAGGTGTTGAACTGCTCGGCGGTCAGCTGGCTGGCAACGGAGCGGTTGGTGACTACGGCGTCGCCCTTATCGGACTGCAGGGCGCTGAAGCACTCGGTAGCGTCCTTGTAGGGGACAATCTTGGCCTTGGGGAAGTTCTCCTGGGCAAAGGACTCGGCGGTCGAGCCAGACTGAACGATGATGGTAGCGTCGGCGTTGTTGAGCTTCTCGCTGTAGTTGTCGGCCGTGATGTCGGTGTTATCGACCTTGGTCACGATAGCCTGATCGTCCATGTAGTAGGAATCGGAGAAAGTGACTTCCTTCTCACGCTCGGGCGTGTCGGTGATAGCCGCGATGGAGACGTCGTACTTAGCGCCCGAAGCGACACCGGGTACGAGTGTGTCGAAGTCATTGTTGACGTACTCGACATCCAGGCCCAGCTTGTCGCCGATAGCCTTGATGAGCTCAAGGTCAAAGCCCTGATAATCGCCGTTGTCATCCTTGTACTCAAACGGAGCGTACTCGGCAGAGGTGCCGACGGTCAGCGTACCGTCCTTGACGAGCGCGTACTCCTTGGAGCCGTCGACCTTCTCGACCTTAGCGTCGTCAGAGCTGCTGGAACCGGCATCAGAACCAGAGGTGGCGTTGGACGAGCCGCAGCCCGTCAGTGCAAGGGCGATCGCCATGGCGCCCGTGGCGGCAAATGCGCCAAGCTTCTTGAGCTTCATAATCAGTCTCCTTCCGATGACCCCGTTTGATTCAGAGGTCTGCAAAAACTGTTGGATATTATGCACCCGTAAGTGCGAATCTGCAATTAGAAAACTGATTGAAACAAACCCATAACGTGAATGGGACACTCCACTTTGTGACAGTCGTTACTGCTGTAACGACCTTAATAGCGTAATTTCCGC
>USKL01000192.1 GCA_900555225.1 uncultured Collinsella sp. | reverse complement strand
TCACCTGGAAGCCGCCGTCGTCGACCATGCAGGGCGTGTAGTGAAGCGTGGTGTTGAAAACCTCAACAAGCGTGCCGGCCGGCACGCGGAACGCCTTGACGCACGCGGTATCGAGCTTGCCGTCCTCGATCTCCCAGCGATGCGCCACGAGCAGGATAAAGTCGCGAGCGCCCAGGTTAAACTCGCTGGCGCGGTGATACTCCAGGCAGTTGAGCTGCGTGTTGTGGCCGTTGCACCAGCCCAGCTGGAAGGGGCGGCCGCCAAACATGAGAAAGCCCAGCTTATCGGCATCCTTAACGCCCTCGAGCTCGGGCGCGGAGGCCACATACTTGCTGCCATCGGGGATGGGCGTGGAGGCAAGCGCCTCGAGCACGGGCGACGTAAGCTCGGACTGAACGTTATCCCAAACGTTGCCATAGGACTTGAACTCGGGATCAGAGACAGAGTAGATATGCATGTTCGCTCCTGTTCGTTTGTGTGACAGTATGAACATTCTAGAACAATTTCATTCTGTTTTGAGCACTCGGTATAAAAAAGCGCTCCGCAAAGAGCGGGAGCGCTTCTGGCACAAACGTTATTCCTGCCAGCAGCCTTACGCCTGCTGATAGTGCAGGTGCTTCTCGTCGATATCGGCCAGGTCGCGGTCAAGGTAGCGGCGTGCGAGCCAGTTTGCCATGGGGAGGTTCTGGTCCAGGTAGTTACCGCACTCCTCAGGAGCAGCACCGGGGACATCGCCCTCAAAGCTGGCGACAAACTCGAACAGCTCACGCACGAGCGGCAGAATCTCCTCGCTCGTCACCTCGCCAAACACGACGAGGTAAAAGCCCGTACGGCAGCCCATGGGACCAAAGTAGACAATGCGGCTCGACCACTCGGCATGATTGCGAAGGAACGTCGCGCCCAAGTGCTCGATGGTGTGGCACTCGGCCGTGTTCATGACCGGCTCCTTGTTGGGCGTGGTCAGGCGCAGGTCAAAGGTGGTGACGGCGGCGCCGGTCGCCGGATCGCGGTCGATGCGGCTCACATACACGCCGGGCTCAAGCAGCAGATGGTCAACGGAAAAACTCGCGATGCGCTCCATGGCAGGTCCTCTCGATAGTCAATTTGGGACGGGGCTCTTTTAGCTGGTTTGAATGGTCGCACCAATCATACCAGTCAAAAAAGCCCCGTCCCAAAAAGACAACTTAGCCCAGGACGCGGGCCATGCGCGCCTTGAACTCGGACAGGAAGCGCGGGGCATCCACGGTCAGCGCCACAAGCGCGCTCTTGTCCGGATCGGATAGGCGGCGCTCGTCGCAAATGGTGCGGCCGCGATACTCGCCCAGCAGATCAACACGCAGATTGCAGCCGAGCGCACCCACGAGCGTGGGGTCGATCGCTACGGCAACGGCCAGCGGATCGTGCAGCGCACAACCACCCAGGTAGGGTGCGTTCATCTCGTACGAGCCAATGTAGTGCTCCACCATGCTCGCAAACGCGCAACCGGCCATGGTGCCCGAGCCCGTCCAGCCGGCAATGTCGCGACGCGTGAGCACCACGCGATGCGTCACATCCAGACCCACCATAGTGAGCTTGCGGCCCGAACGCAGTACGGCATCTGCCGCCTCGGGATCACTTGCCATGTTGGCCTCGGCGCCCGCGCTCACGTTTCCGGGCACGGTAAGCGCACCGCCCATCACGACCACGCGACCGATAGACATCACCTCCGCCGCATCGCGCTCCAGGGCAAGCGCCAGGTTGGAGAGCGGGCCGGTCGCTACGTAGACCAAATCGGGACCATAAGTGCGCGCGGCATCAATCAGATAATCGACCGCCGCGTTACCGTCGGCCGACGTCGCCCCCACCGGCTCGCCCCGCCAATACCGTTCTTGCCGTGGATGAGCGCGGTGGACGCCGGCGGTGTATAGGGCCCAGTCGCCTTAATGGGACGATCGGCGCCCAGGTACACCGGAACCTCGGGGCGACCCAGCAGATCGAGCACCGCCAGGCAGTTGTGCGCCGACTGGTCGACGCGCACGTTGCCAAAGCACGTGGTGATGCCCACGAGCTCCACCTCGGGGCTCGCGATGGCATAGGCCAGCGCCATCGCATCGTCCACACCCATATCCAGATCAAGGATCAGCTTCTTGATTGCCATTGTTCTACTCCGCTTCTCCGTCTTTATCGTTTAACCAAACCAATGTTCAACTTCGGCGCGCGTGGGAATCGACTGTTGCGCGCCCAGGCGCGACACCGTCACCGCCGAGGCGCGAGTACCCGCGGCCATGCACTCAAAGAGCGGCAAGCCCTCCAGGCGAGCCGCCGCCAACGCGCCGATAAACGTATCGCCGGCGGCCGTGGTATCGACTACCGTGCTTGAAAGCGCCGGCATGCGCAGCAGCTCACCGTCATCGCCGAGCGTAACCGAGCCGGCGCCGCCCAACGTGATGACCGCAGCTCCGGCACCCTTGGCGAGCAGGGCATTGAGCGCCGCGACGCAGCTCGCATCATCCGCAGGCAAGATGCCCGTCAGCACTTGGCATTCAGTCTCGTTGGGACAAACCAGGTCGACTGCAGACCAGACCTCCGCAGGCAACTCACAGGCAGGCGCTGGATTAAAGACCGTATAGAACCCCAGCTCGTGAGCGCAAACAAGCGCCTCGGCAGTCGCCGCAAGGTCACATTCGCCCTGGGCGATAAAGACGCTTCCGGCAGCCGGGGCAATCTCGCTGGCGTCGCCGTCGAGCTCATCGGCCACCAGACGTCTCAGCGCGCGGGAAACGTCCTCGCCCGCAAGCGCATGATTGGCGCCCGGCGACAGCACGATGCGGTTGTCGCCCTCACAGCGAATGATGGTCGCCGTTCCCGTCTCCACATCATCGCGACGCGCCACAAAGTCACAGTCCACGCCAGCATCTTGGAGCCCCGCCACAAGCGACGTGCCAAACGCATCGCGCCCGACCGCGCCGATCATGCACGTGCGCGCGCCCATGTGCGCAGCTGCCACGGCCTGGTTGGCGCCCTTGCCGCCGGCATTGCTGATAAATCCGCTGCCGCCGACGGTCTCGCCCGCACGCGGCATGCGCTCGCACGCCACCGAAAGGTCCATGTTCATGCTGCCGAACACCGCAACGATGCCGCAATCTGCCATGGAAACCTCCTCGTCCGCGAGCTCTGCACCCGCTGTTGGCCGTCAATCGTGCGCTCTCGCGCCTCTATAACTTTAGTTCACTTTGATGTGAACGCGCGCTTGAGCTTGCACCGGCAGCAAGCATTCACAGGAGCAGGCGGCTACAATGAAGGCGTGCTGATTATTCTCGTCATTGGATGAAGTTTTATGGAACAATTCCCGCGATCGAGCTCACGCAGCTCACGCCACGCGAGCGATCAACGAGCGCCGCACGAACGTTCGCGCGCTAACCGACAAGCCACCGAGCCGCGCCGCGCCGCAGACTCTCATCGCGTGCCCGCCAACAAGGGTGACCGCACCAACAGCGCCGCAAAAGAACAGGCGCCCACGCGCCCCAAATCTCGCTATATCCCCGCCCTCGACGGCCTGCGCACGCTTGCCGTCGTCGCGGTGGTGCTCTATCACCTCAACCTCACGTGGGCTCAGGGCGGCCTGCTCGGCGTCACGGTTTTCTTTGTGCTCTCGGGCTATCTGATCACGCGCCTGCTCATCAACGAGGTGTCAAAGACCGGCCGCATCGACCTCA
>USKL01000191.1 GCA_900555225.1 uncultured Collinsella sp. | reverse complement strand
AAACCCAAAAAGCGCGGCACCGCAAGGGCGCCGCGCACAAAAGCGATAAGGCTATGCTAGCAGATGCAGCCGTCGGCAAGCGTCTGTTTACCGCCGACAAATACATCGGTGGCACGACCAGTGAGCGTGCGGCCGGCAAAACCGGAGTTCTCGGCGCGCGACTCGTAACCGTCCTCGCCGACCGTCCAGGTTGCGGAGGGGTCGAACACGGTCAGGTCGGCGACAGAGCCCGCCTTGACCTGAACCTGGTCGAGGCCCAGGATCTCACGCGGCTTGATGGCCATGAGCTCGACCATGCGAGCCATGCTCATCTTACCCGTGTTGACCAGCTCGGTGAGCACAAGCGCCAGCGAGGTCTCAAGGCCGATCATGCCAAAGGGCGCAAGCTCGAACTCGCGGGCCTTCTCCCACGGGGTGTGGGGAGCGTGATCGGTGACGATAACGTCGACGGTACCGTCGATGACACCCTGACGGATAGCCTCGGCGTCCTCGTCGGTGCGCAGCGGCGGATTGACCTTGAGCGAGGTGTTGTAGGTCTCGTCCAGGTCGTTCTCGGTCAGGAACATGTGGTGCGGGGTAGCCTCGCAGGTAACCTGAACACCGGCGGCCTTACCGGCACGCACGAGCTCCAGGCCGTGAGCGGTGGAGATGTGCTGGATGTGCAGCTTGGCACCGGTCAGCTTGGCGATCTCGATGTCGCGGGCGATCTGAAGCTCCTCGCCAGCAGCCGGCCAACCCTCGAGGGCCAGACGGGTCGAGACCTTGCCCTCGTTGATCTGGCCGTGGCCGACCAGGTCCTCGTCCTGGCAGTGGCTCATGAAGACCTTGCCGAACATCTTGCCGTAGTCCATGCAGCGACGGAGCATGCCCGCGCCCTGCACGCCGCGACCGTCATCGGTGAAGGCGACGGCGCCGTGGGCGACCATATCGCCCATCTCGGACATGGCCTCGCCCTTAAGACCGCGGGTCATGGCGCCCGACGGATAGACGCGGCAGTGACCGACCTCGGCAGCACGGGACTTGACGAACTCCACGACGGTGCCGTTATCGGTGACGGGATCGGTGTTGGGCATGGCACACACGCCGGTAAAGCCGCCCTTGGCAGCTGCGCGGGTGCCGCTCTCGATGTCCTCTTTGACCTCGTAGCCGGGCTCGCGAAGGTGAACGTGCATATCCACCAGGCCGGGGACGAGGTACTTGCCGGAAAGGTCGCGGACCTCGGCTCCCTCGACGGCGAGATTCTCGCCGACCTCGGCGATCTTGTCGCCGTCAATCAGGACGTCAACGACACCGTCAAGCTCGACGGACGGGTCGACGACGTGGGCATTCTTAAGAAGCAAGGCCATTATCGGCACCTCCAAGCAGCAGATACAGGATAGCCATACGCACGCAGATACCGGAGTAGACCTGCTCCAGGATGACGGAGCGTTGCGGGTGGTCGGCCATATAGGAGTCGAACTCGACGCCGCGGTTGATGGGGCCCGGGTGGCAGATGATCGCATCGGGCTTCATGAGCTTCTCGCGGTCCTTGGTCAGGCCGAAGAGCTTGTGGTACTCACGAATCGTGGGGAACGGGGCACCCTCGAGGCGCTCCTGCTGCACGCGCAGCATGTAGACGACGTCCAGCTCAGGCAGGACGGAATCGAGGTCGCTCGTCACGTGGTCGCAGCCCAGGACCTCGGGCGCCGGCGGCAACAGCGTGCCGGGGGCGACGGCGTAGGTCTCGCAGCCCATGATCTTAAGCGCGGGGATCAGCGAGCCGCAAACGCGGGAGTGGGCGATATCGCCGACGACGGCGACCTTCAAACCGTGGAAGTCACCCTTGTGCTCCCAGATGGTGTACAGGTCGAGCAGGGCCTGCGTGGGGTGGTTGTGCTTGCCGTCACCGGCGCAGATGACGCTCGCGGGCGAGTTCTGCGTGACGATGTAGGGAGCGCCGGCGTGCTTATCGCGCACGACGATACAGTCGATCTTATAGGCGTTGAGGGTCTCGACGGTGTCGACGAGGCTCTCGCCCTTGACCGTGGAGGTCGAGGAGCCGCCAAAGTTAAGGCTGTCGGCCGAAAGACGCTTCTCGGCGAGCTCGAAGGAGCTGCGCGTGCGCGTCGAGGGCTCGTTGAACATGTTGACGATGGTCTTGCCCTTGAGCGTGGGGACCTTCTTAATCGCACGCTCGTTGACCTCGGAGAACGCCTTGGCGGTCTCGAGGATGAGCTTGATGTCCTCTTCGGAGTACTCGGTAATGTCGATCAGGTGCTTATGGTTGAACGCCACGGTACTACTCACCTCCCAGCGGCGCGGAGCCCACGTGGGAACCCGGCGCGACGTCGTTAATCTCGACGGCGGTGCGGCCGTCGACTTCCTTCATATATAGGTGCACATTCTCCTCATGCGACGAGGGAACGTTCTTGCCGACAAAGTCCGGCGAGATGGGGAGCTCGCGGTGGCCGCGGTCAACGAGGACTGCCAACTCGATGCGGCTCGGACGGCCCAGGTCCATGACGGCGTCCAGAGCGGCGCGAATGGTACGGCCCGTATACAGGATGTCGTCCACCAGCACGACGCGCTTACCGTCGACGCTAAAGGGAATGTTGGTGGCGTGGATCGCGGGAGCGAAATTGGTAGCGTAGTCATCGCGGTAGAAGCTGATGTCGAGGCTGCCGAGCGGAACGTCGACGCCCTCGATCTCCTTGATCTCCTCGGCGAGTTTCTTTGCCAGAAGGTCGCCGCGCGTGACGATGCCGACCAGAGCGAGGTCTTCACAGCCCTCGTTGCGCTCGAGAATCTCGTGCGCGATGCGGGTCATCGCTCGATTGACGGCGGTCTCGTCCATGATGACCGCCTTGGGGGAAGTCGTGCCCATCGATCTCCTTCCTCACATGTCTTGACTGCTGACACAGTCAAAAAAATAGATGCCCGACCGCTCAAAGCGGACCAGACACCCACAGGAAAGGCTGCTCTTTGGCAGCTATGTAATTCCATGTGGGTATCTCGTACCCCTTTAATGGCCAATGGATAGTGTAGCCAACCTCGAGCTTAATTGCGAGCATAAATACAGAGCAATCCGTAAACGGAGCCCAATGCTCAATAAACCTATATATATTTGTGGGACGAGCTTGAAAACACACGCACGAGCTGGCATAATCCCCTCTGCTGCACGCAAATCGGATCTACGTCCAGGGCCGTGGCGTGAGCACTATCGCCAAAAGAGAAATATCTCTGTGTAGATTACGCACAGGGAGCTGCTTCTGTGCTATAGTTCAGGCTTGTTTGTTAACGCGACATGTTCGTTTGTCGCCCAAGGAGGGTCAGTTATGTCCAAAGTTTGCGAAGTTTGCGGTAAGCACCCCGTTGCCGGTCGCTCCATCAGCCACTCTCACCGCGTCACCAACCGTAAGTTCCGCCCCAACATCCAGCGCGTCTACGTCGTCGTCGATGGTCACCGTCGCAAGATGAACGTTTGCTCCACCTGCCTCAAGTCCGGCAAGGTTGCGCGCTCCTAAATAAGGTCTTACCAACAAGTACCTCGGACTCTCCGGGTCAAAGACCTCGCGTTCATATAGAACTATAAGAAACCGCTTTCTTTTGAGAAGGCGGTTTTTTCTATGTTTTTTCTATCTATCCAGGAATGCAAAACCAGAGTGAAATAAACTGCGTCCCAAATCTTGGACGCCCTAAATAGCGACTAGGCCGCGAGGGCCTGATTCCGGAACTCCTCCGGGGTCAGGCCCT
>USKL01000190.1 GCA_900555225.1 uncultured Collinsella sp. | reverse complement strand
TGATCGACCGCGGCGGGGAGGTGCTGGCCAGCGCCCCCGTCCGCAACCGGGAGGGCGCTCTCGACGCGCTGTTCTCCTCCGCGCCCGCCGGCACGCTCGTCGTCGTCGACCAGTTCCGCAACATAGGGTCCCTCGCCGTGCGGCGCGCCCGCGCCGCGGGGCTGGCGGTCGCCTACCTGCCCGGCCTCGCCGCCAGCCGCGCCGCCGGGCTGTTCGCCGGCGAGGCCAAGACCGACGAGCGCGACGCCGAGGTGATCGCGCGGACCGCCCTGGGCGTGCCGGACTCCCTGTCGGGGGTCCCGGGCCGCGGCGAGGCCCTCGAGGCCGCCCGCGCCCTCTCCTCCCAGCGCGACCACGTCGTGGCCTGCGCGACCAGGGACAAGAACCGCCTGCGCGCGGTGCTGCTCGAGTCCTGCCCGGCCCTCGAGGCCGCGGTCGACCTGTCGGACCGCCGGTGGCTGGAGCTGCTCGCCGGGTTCGGCGGGGCGTGGGGGATCGCCCGCTCGGGGGCCGAGGGGCCGCAGGCCGAGGCCGCCGGGGAGGCCGCGGCCACCTCGACCGCGCCGCCGCCGGCGCTCGTCGAGGCCGAGAACAGGCAGGTCAGGTTCCTTGCCGCCCGGATATCGGAGGCCCTCGACGAGGCCGGGGCCCTCGAGGCCGAGACGGCGGGGCTGCTCGAGGGCGACGATGACCTACGCGTGCCTGCTCACCGTGCCCGGCATCGGGCCGAGGACGGCGGCGCAGCTCGCGGTATCGGTCGACATCGCGAGGTTCCCGGACCACGACCACCTGGCCTCGTACTGCGGCATAGCCCCGAGGGTGAGGAGCTCCGGCACGTCGGTGAGGTCGGTCAGGGCGTCCAGGCGGGGCGACGCGAGGCTCAAGTCTCTTCTGATCTTCTCGTGCAACAGCCTGGTGAGGTCGTCGGGGCGCTACGGCGAGTACTACCGGGCCTGCAGGGCGCGGGGCATGGGGCACGGGCGGGCGCTCAAGGCCGTCGCGAGGAAGCGGCTCAGGGCGATATACGCCGTGATGCGCGACCGGGTGCCCTACCGGGAGTAGCGTCGAAGGTTGACAAAACTATAGGAACACCCAATGACTACCTTTCAAACCTGGCAGTTGGGGACGTTCCTTATGTGCTGGCACTTGGGGAAACTCCTTGCGCCAGCGGACGCGGTTTGCTTGCTGGTATTGCCAGATTGTTGGGCGTTCTCCAAGCCCTGTGGGCAAAAAATGCCAAATATGAGTACTGTTGCTGCTGTAGTGCCATATTGCTCCCACAAAATAATGGACATAAAGTAAATATGTTCATTAACGCTAGTACATATAAGCCTGATACAGAGCTGATTGAGCAATGTGGAGGTGCATACAAGCTACAAGAGCGGTGTTTTGGGTCGTTTTGGATGTTACTAAAAAAGTAACAGTACTCATATTTGCCATTTTTTGTCCACGGGGCCTTGAGGGAGGGCGTCAATCAGGTCCCAGGGGAGGCGGTTCGAGGGCTGCAAAACAAAAACGGGGACGCAGATTGTCCTGCGTCCCCGTTCTAGGGCGTTATTCGTTCCCTGCGGCAGAATTTACGCCGCTTCGTCGAACTGCGAGTTGTACAGGTCGGCGTAGAAGCCGCCCTGGGCGAGCAACTCGTCGTGCGTGCCCTTCTCGACGATGTCGCCGTCGCGAATTACCAAGATCACGTCGGCGTTGCGGATCGTGGACAGGCGGTGCGCGATAACAAAGCTGGTACGGCCCTGCATCAGCGCATCCATGGCACGCTGAATAAGCTCCTCGGTACGGGTATCGACGTTGGAGGTCGCCTCGTCCAGAATCAGCGCCGGGCGGTCGGCCAAAATGGCACGGGCGATGGTCACGAGCTGGCGCTGACCCTGCGACAGGTTAGTGCCCTCCTCGTTGATCATAAAGTCGTAGCCGCCGGCGAGCGTATGGATAAAGTGGTCGCAGCGTGCGGCACGTGCAGCGGCTTCGACCTCGGCATCGCTCGCATCGGGGCGTCCGTAGCGGATGTTTTCGCGGATGGTGCCGTTAAACAGCCAGGTATCCTGCAGCACCATGGCAAACTCGCCGCGCAGCGCCGCGCGGTCCCAGTCGCGCACGTCGACGCCCTCGACACGCAGCGAACCGTCGTCCACATCGTAGAAGCGCTGCAGCAGCTTAATGAGCGTGGTCTTGCCGGCGCCGGTGGGGCCGACGATGGCGATGGTCTGGCCGGGCTGCGCCTCGCAGCTAAAGTCGTGGATGATGGTCTTGTCGGGCGTATAGCCAAACTTCACATGGTCAAACTCCACGTGGCCGGGGCGCTTCTCAGGGATCTGCGCGTCGGCCTTCTGCTCCTCGGTGGCAGCTGCCATCGACTGCATCGTGTTGCTCACGTTGCCCAGCTGCTGCACGGGTTGCGTAAAGTTGCGCACGTACTGGATAAAGCTCTGGATGTCGCCGGGCGTGGCATTGCCGGTCAGCGCGAGCTGCGCGCCCACCACGACAACGCCCACGTAACCCATGTTGCCCACCAGGCTCATAAGCGGCATCATCAGGCCCGACAGGAACTGCGAACGCCAGCCACTAATAAACAGGCGGTCGTTTTGACGGTCGAACTCCTCGATTGAGGCCTCGGCGCGGTCGAACACCTGAATGACGTTTTGACCGGCAAAGTCCTCCTCGATAATGCCGTTGACGGCGCCCAGGACCTGCTGCTGCTCGCGGAAGTACGGCTGCGAGAAGTGAATCATCACCATCAAGATAATCGCGGCGGCCGGCAGCGTGAGCACGGTGACGCCGGTGAGCGGCAGGCTGATCGACAGCATCATGACGAGGACGCCGATAATCTGCGTGACGGACGTAATAAGCTGCGTCACGCTCTGGTTGAGCGACTGGCCGAGCGTATCGACGTCGTTGGTGATGCGGCTGAGTACGTCTCCCTTGCTGTGGCCGTTGAAGTAACTCATCGGTACGACGGCAATCTTGGCGGCAATCTCCTTGCGCATGCGGTAGCAGATCTTTTGCGTGACGCCGGTCATGAGCCAGCCCTGGACCAGGCTGCAGACAGAGCTCGCCAGATACAGGCAGAGCAAAAAGCCGAGCGTCTTGGCGATCCAGTCAAAGTCAACGTCGCCGGTGCCGTTGACCTTGGCGACCAGGCCTTCGAACAGCTTGGTCGTAACCTGGCCGAGCACCTTGGGCCCCACAATGTTAAAGATGACCGAGCACACGGCAAAGGCGACGGCGGCAAACACGGCAATCTTGTGCTGGCCAATATAGCCGAGCAGCTGCCTCATGGTGCCCTTAAAGTCCTTGGCCTTTTCGCCGCGACGCATGCCGCCCATGCGGCCCATGGGACCACGCTGGCGGGTGGGCTTGGGAATCTGAGTCTTGGTCTCGTCTGCCATTAGCGCTCGCCTCCTTCCATAACGGCTGCAATCTCTTCTTGGGTAAGTCCCAGCTCCTCGGCGGAAAGCTGCGACTGTGCAATCTCCAGGTACGCCGGGCAGCTGCGCAGCAGCTCCTCGTGCGTACCGGTGCCCACTACGTGGCCGTCGTCGAGCACGATGATCTGGTCGGCGTGCATGATGGTCGCAATGCGCTGGGCCACGACCACGAGTGCGGCGTCGGTAACGTTTTTGGCCAGCTCCTCGCGCAGGCGCGCGTCGGTCTTGTAGTCGAGGGCACTAAACGAGTCATCGAACACCACAACCTCGGGCTTTTTGGCCAGGGCGCGGGCGATGGCCAGGCG
>USKL01000189.1 GCA_900555225.1 uncultured Collinsella sp. | reverse complement strand
GCGCTCAATAATGTTGCCGGCTTTCATCACAAGGATCTGATCGGCGTTTTTGATGGTGGAAAGGCGGTGCGCCACAATAAAGCTGGTGCGGCCTTTCATCAGTTCCTCAAAGGCATCCTGAACCAGCACTTCGGTACGGGTATCAATGCTGGAGGTTGCTTCGTCCAGAATCAGGATGGGCGGCTTGCGCAGCATAACACGGGCAATGCAAAGCAGCTGCTTCTGGCCCTGGCTGATGTTGCCGCCGTCCTCGGCAATTACGGTATCATAGCCCTGGGGCAGGCGGCAGATAAAGCTGTGGGCGCGGGCACGCTTGGCGGCGTCGATGATCTCCTCGCGGGTCTCGGCCAGGCCGAGGGCGCGGACGAGCAGCGTAGCAGGCTGCTTGCGCTTGCGGTCGATGGAGACCATGAGCTGGTCGCGCTTGTCGACCTCAAACTCAAGCCAGGCACCACGGGACGGGATGATCTGGGCCTTGTAGATCTGCTTGCCCGAATCCATCTCGGAGCTGTAGTACACACCCGGGGAGCGGACGAGCTGCGAGACGACGATACGCTCGGTACCGTTGATGATGAAGGTGCCCTGATCGGTCATCATGGGGAAGTCGCCCATGAAGACGAGCTGCTCCTTGATCTCGCCGGTCTCCTTGTTGGTGAGACGGACGTCGGTCAGAAGCGGGGCCTGATAGGTCATGTCCTTCTCGCGGCACTCCTCGACGGTGTGCGCGGGGTCGCCGAACTGATGCTCGCCGAAGGTAACCTCGAGAACATGGTTCTGGCTCTGGATGGGGCTGGATTCCTTGAACGCCTCACGAAGGCCCTCGTCCTTAAAACGCTCAAAGGATTCCCTTTGAACAGAGATAAGGTTGGGGAGCTCCATGGCCTCCGGGATTTTCCCGAAGCTGACGCGCTTGCGCTCAGTGGCAGTGTATGCGTAGGTCACCAGGTTTTTCCTCCTTCACGGAAATGCTCGGTGGGTTGGCGAGGCATAGCTTCGCCAGTTATCGCAACCTAATAGTTTATCAGGTACCGACCGTTGGGCAAGAAAAGCCTTGACGCGATTGAGTTTTTGGAGTAGCAAAGTTTTTCGACAGAAAATGCGCAGGTAGATGCATGTATATCGAACACCTGTTCATATATTTTCTGTGAACAGAGAGTCGGCAATCGCAGCTCTTATAAAAAACGGGCGCGAACCGAGGTCCGCGCCCGTAAATGTCGATGCCCGAAGGCTTACTTGCGCATCAATCCGCCGCGCTCGTCGATGGCGTCCCAGAAGGCACTGGCAAAGCGGGGGTCACTTGCAGCCATGAGGGCGTTGGTGGCCATCCAGCCAGAGGGAGTGCCGGTGTCGTAGCCCGACAGCGGGTCGATGACGACGGCATACATGGCCTCGCGGTCGAGCGAACGGGCCATGGCGTCGGTGAGCTGGATCTCGCCGCCCTTGCCGGCCTGCTGATCTGCCAGCAGGTCCATGACCAGCGGGCTCAGCAGATAGCGGCCGACGATGTACAGGTTGGACGGAGCAGCCTCGGGAGCGGGCTTCTCGACCAGACCGCCGATACGCCAGACAGCGCCCGGCTCTGCATCGGCAACGTCCCCGGCGCCCTCGAGCGAACCGACGCGCTCGCCGGCGATAACGCCGTAGCGGCTGACTTCCTCGGGCGAGCAAGCAGCGACGGCGATAACCGAAGCGCCACCGTGCTCCTTGGAAACGGCGAGCATCTTGTCGCAGATGTCGCGGTTAGGCACAACGTAGTCGCCCAGAAGAACCAGGAAGTTCTCCCCTGCCACGGCGTCGGCAGCAGAGCGGATAGCATGGCCGAGGCCCTTGGGCTCGTACTGATAACGGAAGTCGACCGGCATACCGCCAGCGTGGGCGACGGCATCGGCATAGGCGTTCTTGCCGCGCTCGCGCAGCAGGTTCTCGAGCGAGCGATCGGGCTGGAAGTAGTTCAGTAGCTCGGGTTTACCGGGAGATGTAACGATGATGGCGTCGTCGACTTCCTCGGGGTCGAGCGCCTCCTCGACGACGTACTGAATGACGGGCTTGTCGAGCACCGGCAGCATCTCTTTGGGCGTGCACTTAGTGCCAGGCAGAAAACGCGTGCCAAGACCGGCGGCGGGGATGATTGCCTTCATGTTATTCAAAGATCCTTTCGCAGGCGCAAAAGCGCCCCATGCGTGCGGCACACAGCCGCAGACCAAATTGCGATACCCAAGCATCTTACCGCTGGAACTATATGTCGCTACAAGGCAGAGGCAATTCTTCAGCAGGTCAACGCAAATTATTGCTCGAATGGTGCAATTTTATTGCCCAACGGCAGGGCACCCGATACGACGCAAATCACAGAACATGGCAGTTTGAGCAACCGATGTCGAGGGACCGAAAAACAAAAAAGGCGGGGCTCGCAATGCGAACCCCGTCTTTAAAGAAATCTGGCGAGAAAGCCTGATTACTTGAGGGTGACAGCAGCGCCAGCAGCCTCGAGCTTCTCCTTGGCAGCCTCGGCGTCCTCCTTCTTGGCACCCTCGAGAACAGCCTTGGGAGCGCCCTCGACGACCTCCTTGGCCTCCTTCAGGCCAAGGTTGGTGAGCTCACGGACGGCCTTGATGACCTGGATCTTGTTGTCGCCGAAGCCCTCGAGCACGACGTCAAACTCGGTCTTCTCCTCGGCCTCAGCAGCGCCAGCAGCGGGAGCGGCGACAACAGCGGCAGGAGCAGCGGCGGAAACGCCGAAGGTGTCCTCGATAGCCTTGACGAGCTCGGAAGCCTCGAGAAGGGTCATTTCCTTAAGAGCATCGATGATCTCATCGGTGGTAAGCTTAGCCATTTCTAAGTCCTTTCGGTTTCCGTGTCTGTGCACGGAGATCAGTTAAAACACGGCGCGAATGCGCCAGGGGTGCGGCGTTGCCGCCGCGGGTGAAAACAGCGACTAGGCTGCCTTCTGCTCGGAGACCTGCTGGATCGAACGAGCGAGACCAGAGGAAACGCCGTTGACGCAGACAGCGATGTCGCGAGCGAAACCGGAGATGAGACCGGCGATCTGGCCGAGAAGCTGATCCTTGGTGGGCAGCTCGGCGATAGCCTTAACATCATCAGCGGAAACGGCCTTGCCGTCGGAGATACCGCCCTTGATCTCAAGGACGCCCTTGGACTTAGCGGAGAAGTCCTTAAGGGCCTTAGCGGCCTCGACCGGCTCGGACTCGTAGAACACATAAGCGACGGGGCCGGCGAGAATCTCGTCGAGCTCGGGCTGCTCCTGGTTCTTGAGGGCGATCTTGACCAGGTTGTTCTTGTAGACCTTCATCTCGGCGCCGCACTCGCGAAGCTGATGACGCAGCTCCTGAGCCTGCTTAACCGTCAGACCGTTGTAGTTGACGACGAACAGACCGGCGTTCTCGGCGATACGGGACTCGATCTCTGCAACCTTGTCGATTTTGTACTGCTGGGGCATGAATTACACCTCCTCGAATTCTTTCCGGGCACGGTCCGCCACAAGGACGTGACGGGGGCATGTCCAAAAAGAAAGCCCCCGCGCTGCATGAGCGACGGGGGCGAGAAGACATATCTACTCGACCACCTCGGCTGGCGGGATGTCCCATTAAGCTCGCGGGTAAGACCCGTTTGCGCCGGCTGTCTCTGGCAGCGGATTCGTGCGTGAACCTTCGTTAGTATGGCGAGGTGCTTCAAAAGAGTCAACCATGCACACGAGTTGCGCACAAAGAGGACAAAAGCGGAGCGTATCTCCACCAGGGTGCCCCGCCTGCC
>USKL01000188.1 GCA_900555225.1 uncultured Collinsella sp. | reverse complement strand
TGTGTCCGCCTGTCCCCTGCCGCATGTATTTACGTTCTTCTGTACAGGGCTGTCCGCAGTAGAACTGCCGGAACCGGTTCCATTAGTTTATACAAACAAACCCCGTTTGTCAAGAGACGCGCTGCTTACCATGCAGCCAGGTCAGCGCCCAGCTTGCGGCAGGCAGCCTGAACATCGTCGTCGGGCGTTTCGTTGCAGATGAGGCCCTCGTCGCTGAACAGCTGTGCGCCGTCCTCTTTGGCGCGCTCGCACCAGTCGCGCATCCACTGGCCGTCGCCCCAGCCGTAGGAGCCGAACAGAGCCACCTTCTTGCCGTTCAGAGAGCCTTCGAGGCCCGCGAACATCGGCTCGAACTCGCTCTCCTCCAGCTGCTCGGCGCCCATGGCGGGGCAGCCCAGCGCAAAGCCGGTGTAGTCGCCGGCGGAGGAAACGTTGAACTCGGAGGCGGTGAACTTGTCAACAGAAGCGCCGGCGGCGGTAGCTGCGTTGGCGACCAAATCGGCCATGGCCTCGGTGTTGCCCGTGCCGCTCCAGTAGACGACGGCGATCTTGCTCATGTTGAGTCCTTTCAGTTGTGCGGCAGGTTGCCACGGCTTCTATGTTCTATCGGGTTGCCTGGGCAAGTTGCGCCAAGCTGTAGCCCTGCTGATAGACAAAGGTGAAGTATTGGGTGCAGGCGCGGTAGGCATCAAACGTCGCAAGTGCCTGCTCGACATTTGCGTAGACCTTCCAGGCCCCAAAGACCTTATAGTTCTCGCCGCGCTGGACGATAAACTCGTGCACGTCGTCGTAGGGATATCCTAGGAAGTAGCCTATTTCGTGCGGAAACTCGCAGGTGCAGTCGTTGCTGCAGCTAGCTTGCTGGGGTAGTGCGCATCGAGTCTGGCTACAGGCGCATTCCGCGACGTTATTACTCGCGAGCGTGATGCGTGATGCCAAATGCACAAGGCATGTCGAAAGGTCTCTCGTGTCGTAGCCTTCCGAGGCGAGCGCCGTTTTGGCGCAAGGGTCCGCGAAATAGGTGGTGAGGCTTTTGGCTCGGTACACGTACACGAGCGCTCCGCAGGGCCGCCAGACCAAAACACTCAGGTGGATGCCAAGCGGGTCAAGCTCGCGGTTGCACTGGGCGATAACGTTGAGCAGGCGTGCTCGGCGTTCTGCGATGGTTTCTGTTGCGGTCGAGCCGTCCCCGTGGGCGTAGGTGCCTGGATAGGTAAAGAGCGATGCCGGCTTGATGCCCGCGAGCGTGGGGGAGCAGTTGCGCACGACTGCTGCCTGAAACGTTGGGATGTCTATGGTTCGAGTCACGTCGCTCCTTACGGATCTAAACTGTTAGCCTAGGAAAACTTATACACGAAAGTAAGCCATGGTCAACAAAAAAGTTTGAAGAGGAAAACTAATTGACCGAACGGACATGATTTTGGGTTAAGATGGGGACACCCCATGGGGGTATCTAGATAGTGCTACTGAAAGGGGAACGCATGAGTGACTTGCTCAACCCTGCGAATCTCATCGTGCTGACCGTCATTGCCGTCGGCATGTTTTTTGGACTGCGTCGCATTGCCGCTTCGACACACGGGAAGAGTTGCTGCAGCGATGGTGCGAGCGGCAAGAAGGCCAAAAAGGTTGTGGTGGCAGACACCGACGAGTCCCACTACCCCTATCGTGAGGAACTCCTTATCGGCGGCATGAGTTGCGACGGCTGCGCCCGGAATGTGACGAATGCCCTCAATGCGCTTGATGGCGTGTGGGCTACGGTAACGTACGCGGACCACACGGCACGCGTGCGCTCGAAGCGCCCGGTTGATCGCGACACACTCGAGACGGCAGTGAGGGGTGCGGGCTATTACGTTATGAAAATGTAGGCGTTGCCCTCTCCGGTGGGTACCAGCCTCCTGCCCATTGTGACTATCGGCATCCAAAAATTTGCGCAAAAATAACCTTTAGATGCGGCAAAAGTGGAGTTTGGTGACGGTTTGCGCGGAATTCGCTACCAATCGAGCATCTATGAACCCGTCCAAAAAATTACAGGTGTATATTTATACACTGATTATTGCTGTGCTCAGATTGCAATTAACCGTGGACAGAAATGAAGAATGCTAAAACTGGGCTTTAGGACAGGGGAGGCTATAACCTTATGAGACGAGTGGGAACACTTGGCTTGGTGGCAGCGCTTGCCGCTATCTTGGTATCGCCGCTGCCGGCGCACGCCGAAGACGCATCGGGTGCCGTTACCTACAATGCGGGAAATGGGTATTCCTTTGAGAAGCTCTCGCATCCTACGGTAGGAACGTCGCAGCCGGATGGCATCGTCGACTACCAGGGTAACGGTGCCGTTGCCGTTCCGGGCGCCGATGGTAATACGGCCAACAACGAAGGCGATCGCGGCCAGAGCTACACTTGGGCGGCTGCGAGCTATGGTGACTGGCTTTATGTGGGCACCTGCTATGCGGCGATGGGCAACACGCTGACGCTCATGAACAGCACGCTGGGCGATTCCTTTGATGTCGAAACCATGCGCCTGACGCTGGAGGCCATGTTTAACGGTACCTTCTTCTATGGACAGCAGAAGGAGGACGGCACGGCCGACAAGGACAGCGGCGGCATCTTGGTCAAGATCAATACCAAGACCGGTGAGACCAAGCTGCTACTCTCTGAATCGCTCAACGGCGTCGCTCCTTTGTTCCGCAATGCCGTGAGCTATAAGGGTAAGCTCTATTTCTGCGGCAGCGTCAGGACCAATGACGGCAAAGGCGGCCTGCCTGCTGTATACGAGATCGATCCTAAGACGGATGAGTACAAAGTTGTCTATCAGGGCCTTTCGAGCATGCAGGATTACGGTGCTGCCTACAAGCAGGGCATTTCTACCGGTATCCGCGGCATGTGCGTCCATGATGGCCAGCTCGTCATCAGTAATGTGGGTAAAGACGCGAACGGTAATTTTGTGTCGACAATCCTGACGTCGTCTGACCCCTCGAAGGGCCAGGACAGCTTCACCGAGATTGCCAACTCGGAGACGCTGTTTGGCTATCCGGCGATTCGCTATCAGGACAGCATCTACGGCGGCGCCATTTGGGATATGGTCTCGTACAATGGCCATCTCTATGCGACCATCTGCACCGGTACGCCCGAGAACGCTCCCGATGATAATTCCATGCAGTCGTTTGCCATGGTCCGTGGCGACAAGAATGCCGACGGCAGCTATTCGTGGACTCCCATTGTCGGCGATCAGAAGACGGACGGTGCAAAGTACTGCTTTGGCATCGATCCTGCCCGTACCCGTTCTGGCGCTGCCAACCTCATCGTCTACAACGACTACCTCTATATCGGTGAATACAACGACGAGGAGATTGCCCTCGAGCGCATCCTGTTCAACAAATCCAACACCGAAGAGGGCGGCAAGGGCAGCATGGGTGGCGTTGACTGCTCGTTTGTGAATGCCAATCTTGGGCAGTCGGTTAACATCTATCGCATGGACAAGGACGAGAACATGGAGCTCGTCGTTGGCGATCGCACCGACATGTTCCCCGAGGGCGGTATTTCCGGCCTGACTTCGGGCTTTGGCCGAAACGAGAACCAGTACATTTGGCGCATGCAGAAGTTCGACGGCAAGCTGTATATCGGTACCTTTGATACCGCGAGCCTGCTTGAGCCGATCGGCCAGTTCTCCAATGGCGACATTATCGATATGACGCCCGAGGAGTGGGACTCTCAGGTTCAGCGCCTTAGGGACCTGCTCGATCACCTGCTCGACAAGAAATCGCCTGACGACC
>USKL01000187.1 GCA_900555225.1 uncultured Collinsella sp. | reverse complement strand
CAGGAGAGCCCGCCGGCATAAAGAGCACAGCGTCCAAGTCGAGCGACTCGCGCGCCTGCTCGGCGGTCACCAGGTGCCCGTAATGGATGGGATCAAAGGTGCCACCCATAATGCCGAGCCTAAACTCCTGCCCGTCCTCTAGAGGAAGCTCGGGCAGACCGATTCCACCGCGCAGCGACATGGCTTACTCGCCCTCCGAGGTCTCGGCATCGCCCGCGGCATCCGCCGCATCGACAACCTCGACGCCCTCATCCGCAGCATCGGCCACGTCAATGGCTTCAACGGCAACGTCCTCGCCAGCATCCTCGAGCTCCTCGTACTCCGAGAAGTCCTCGGCGCCCTCAAAGTCAAAGGCGCGCTGGCAAATACGGACCTCGTCGCCCGCACGGCAGCCGGCCTTCTCGAGCGCATCGTCAACACCCATACGCGCAAACTTATGCTGCAGGTAAATGACGGCTTCTTCGTTTTCCCAGTCGGTCTGGATGACCATGCGCTCGATGGCACGACCGACCACGCGGAAGGCACCGGGCTCTTCCTGGACAATGCGGAAACGCTTCTCACGCTGCAGGCGGCGGCGCTCCCACTCATCGTCGCGCAGAACGACCGGCTCATCGGAGACAGCCAACTCGGCGCGCAGCTTAGCCACCTGCTCGCCCACGGCAAGCATCAGCGTGTTGAGGCCGGCGCCCGTCACAGCAGACACGGCAAAGAACATATGTCCATCGTCGAGCGCAGCGCGTTTGAGGTCGGCAATCTTGTCAGCCGTGCCCGGTGCATCGCACTTGTTAGCGACGACGATCTGCGGACGCTCCGAAAGCTCGGCGCCATACTGCTCGAGCTCGCGGTTGATGATGCGATAGTCCTCGACCGGATCGCGATCCTCAAAACCACCCGTCATATCGACGACGTGCATGATCAGGGCCGTACGCTCAATGTGGCGCAGGAACTGATGGCCCAGGCCCTTGCCCTCGCTCGCACCCTCGATGAGGCCGGGGACGTCGGCAACGACATAGGAGTACTCGCCGGCACGCACCATGCCCAGATTGGGCACGAGCGTGGTAAACGGGTAGTCGGCAATCTTAGGACGGGCGGCGCTCATGCGCGCGATGAGCGATGACTTACCCACCGAGGGAAAGCCCACGAGCGCGGCATCGGCCATAAGCTTCATCTCGAGCTCAATCCAGTGCTCCTCGGCCGGTTCGCCCAGCTGAGCAAACGCGGGCGCGCGGCGCACCGACGTCACAAAGTGCGTGTTGCCCAGGCCACCGGCACCGCCGGGCGCCACGACGACGCGCTCGCCATCGTGCACCAGATCGGCAATCTCGAACATCGGGGTCTGCGTCTCGGGGTCGAGCTCGCGCACCACGGTACCCATAGGGACCTTGAGAATCAGGTCCTCGCCGCTCTTACCGTTACGGCGGGCACCCTGCCCGTGCGTGCCGCGCTCGGCGCGGAAGTGATGCTTAAAGCGGTAATCGATCAGCGAAGACAGCTGAGCATCGGCCTGGATAACGACATTGCCGCCACGACCGCCGTCGCCGCCATCGGGGCCGCCCTTGGGGACAAATGCCTCGCGCCTAAACGACATGCATCCGGCTCCGCCGTCGCCGCCGCACACGTTAATGCGGCTGATATCGGTGAACTGTGACAACAGAATCGCCTCCTACAAAAAGAGGGAGACCCTTGAATCCTAAAACTCAAGTGCCTCCCACATATGTGCTCTATGAAGGGTGAATTACGCGTTCGCGAGCGGGCGTACGCTGACCCTGTGCTTGATACCCTTGTGGAACTCAACGGTACCGTCGACCAGCGCGAACAGCGTGTCGTCCTTACCACGGCCAACGTTCTCACCCGGGTGGATGTGCGTGCCGTGCTGACGGACGAGAATCGTGCCCGTGGTTACCGTCTGGCCGGCATAGCGCTTCGTGCCAAGGCGCTGACCGCGGGAGTCACGGCCATTACGGGAGGAACCGAGTCCTTTTTTGTGTGCCATTGTGTATACCTACTCTTTCGTTACGAGTGTAATCTACTCGGCGACGGGAGCCTCGGCAACAGCCTCAGCCTCTGCCTTGACAGCCTTCTTGGCGCGGGAGGTAGCCTGAACCTTCACGATCTTCAGCTTGGTGAGCTGCTGACGGTGACCCTTCAGACGACGATAGCGCTTACGCTTGTGAAACTTGAAGACCAGCTGCTTCTCGCCCTTGAACTGCTCAACGATCTGAGCGGTAACCTTGGCCTTGGCCAGCTTGTCGGGATCGGTGACGATCTTCTTACCATCGTTGAGGAAGATAACCGGCAGGGTGACCTTGTCGCCCTCATTGCCCTCGATCTTCTCGACGGTGATGACATCGTCGGTGGCGACCTTGTACTGCTTGCCGCCCGTGTTAACGATTGCGTACATGTTTACTTGCCCTTCATGCATCAGTTAGTGCAACAGCCGAATATAGTAGCAGGCGAAAATACCCCCGTCAACGAGTATGTGGAGCAAATCCACAAGTTCGCACAGGTATGGGGCTGACGAGTCGGCCCTCGTCGTCCTCGCATGCTTGATTCTGACGCTCGACATCGTAGGAGCAGATGGTCACGAGGTCTTGCATACCGGTGGAAACAATAGGTGCATCCACGCCCGGGGTCAAGCCCTGCAACAAAACATCAGCAGCAGAAAGCAAAATCTCCGGACGCATGGAGCCCTCGTTGTCGGCATGGGTGTCGAGCATGAGCACCAAATGGTCCGGGCGCTCCCCCGCCGTGAGCTCATAGCCCACGAGCGTGTGGTCCAAATCCAAGCGCTTGCTCTTTTTTCCGCGCGCGTAGTCGATGCCGTGACCCGCGCGCAGCGTGTCAATCGCACGACGCACCTCGTCGGCGCTTACGGGCGCCTCGGAATCCAAGTGCAGGTCGATGCGATACGACAGGCGCGTGAGCTGCGCCGTCAACGCCGGCGTGCGCACGTCGATGTACGCCGCCTCGATGGGCGCCAGATCGGCCGGAGACGCCGCAGCCAGGCGCTCAAACGCCTCGTCGAGCGCCACGAACTCGGTCATAAACAGGTCATACCACTCGCAGGTCGACGACGTACCAACCGGTAGCGCCGAAGAGAAGCCCACGCGCATGTGCGGAGAGAAGCCCTGCGTGACGGCATAGGGAAGTCCCGCACGGCGCACGATGCGCTCAATGGTATGGATCACTTCGAGATGGCCCAGGTACTTAAGGCGATCGCGCTTGCCATAGCGAACACGAAGTCTAAAGAGCGTGGGGTTGTCGGTCAGGCGCTCACTCATGCGCGATCACCCATCAATACATTCTTGGCGTGGAGCGTGGGGCAGATCCCGCAGCCGGTGCACGACGTGCGGGTGCAGTCGGGAGTCGTGACGCCCTCGAGCGAGCGACGGTACTCGCGCTCGAGGAAGCCGCGCGTGCAGCCGGGGCTCACG
This sequence comes from uncultured Collinsella sp., assembly GCA_900555225.1. Classification (GTDB taxonomy): domain Bacteria; phylum Actinomycetota; class Coriobacteriia; order Coriobacteriales; family Coriobacteriaceae; genus Collinsella. The sequence continues at coordinate 365 of USKL01000187.1, read as the reverse complement.
TGCTCCCAAGGCAGGCGCCAGTCCAACTCGTAGGGCAGGTGCACGAGCTCATTGAGGTCGATGCCGTTTTTGGCAGCAGCCTCCTTCCAGTTATCGAGCGAGAAATGCTCTACCCAGGCGTCAAAGCGAGAGCCCGAACGCCAAGCGTCGATGATGACGGGCGTCATGTCACGACCGGCGCGGGACAGCGCGGCCTCGATGAGCGAGGTCTCGGCATCGTGGTAATGCACGCGAACGGCACGGTTGCGAACGCTCGTGATAAGCAGCTTCTGGCGACGCTTGACGTCGTCGTAGTCGAGCTGCGGGCACCACTGGAACGGCGTGGCAGCCTTGGGGATAAAGACCGAAACCGAGATGGACACCGA
>USKL01000186.1 GCA_900555225.1 uncultured Collinsella sp. | reverse complement strand
CTGGGCATCGACATCCGGATGGAACCGGGCGATGAAGAGCTCATCGCTCGCAACACGGTCGACTTCCTGGCCTTCTCGTACTACTTTTCCCAGGTATCCACCTGCGATCAGGGATGGGAGAAGACTGCGGGTAATCTGGTCATGGCAAACAAGAACCCTTATCTCGAGACGAGTGAGTGGGGCTGGCAGCTCGATCCCATTGGTCTGAGGGTTACCCTTAACCAGATGTATGACCGCTATGGGCTGCCCCTGTATATCGCCGAGAACGGCCTCGGTACATCTGATGTAGTCGAGGAGGATGGCAGCATCCACGACGAGTATCGAATCGATTATTTGCGCCAGCACATAAAGTGCCTTAAGGAAGCAGTGATCGATGGCGTTGACGTGCGCGGATACATGATCTGGGGATTCATTGACCTTGTTGCCTGCGGTCCTCTTACGATGGACAAGCGCTACGGGCTTATCTATGTCGATCTGGATAATTGCGGCAACGGCACTGCGGAGCGCTCGCGTAAAGACTCTTTCTATTGGTATCAGAAATGTATCGCCACTAATGGCGAGGATCTTGGGTAGGAGTGATTGTCGTGGCAGACAAGAAGGAACTGGCCGCTCGTGTCCTCGAGCTCGTGGGCGGCGCCGATAACGTTGTTATGGCAACGCACTGCATTACAAGGCTCAGATTCAACCTGAAGGACGATAGCAAGGCAGACCTGGAGGCCCTTAAGACGCTTGACGGCGCCTTGGGCGCGCAGGTTAAAGACGGACAGTGGCAAGTTATCATCGGCGCCAGCGTGGGGTCGGTATATGACGAATTGGAGCCCACGCTAGGTGACAGGATGGGTGGCGAGGTCTCCGCCGACGCCGAGCAGCCTGAGCTCCAAAAAGGTTCGGCTCGCGTATTCGATATCATCACCGGCATCTTTTCCGCTATCATTCCCGCACTGGTGGCGGGAGGCATCGTAAAGGGCATCCTGGCTGCTATCGCGGCTTTTGGAATCGACACGGGTGCCGGCGACTTTGCGATATTCAATATGATTTCGGATATCCCGTTCTACTTCTTGCCGTTTTTGCTGGCAATGTCTACAGCTGATAAGTTCCGGGTCAACCGTTCGCTTGCGCTTTGTGTTGCCGGATCGCTGATGTACCCGACCATTGTCAACGCTGTCGGTACGGGCGAGACGCCCCTTGCGCTGTTCGGTTTTGCGGTGCCGATTTTTAGCTACGCCGATTCCGTGTTCCCGGTTATCTTTGGCGTCATTGGCTTGTCTTTTGTATATCGCGCAATCGACAAAGTCGTGCCGGATCTTTTTAAGCTCGTTGTCGTTCCGGCGCTCTCCCTTGCTATCGTGATTCCCGTCAACCTGTTTGTGCTCGCTCCGATTGGTGCCTGGTGCGGTCTTGGTCTTGCCAACGGTATCGTTTGGCTATTCTCGACGTTAGGCCCCGTTGCCGGTTTTCTGCTGGGCTTCTTTATGCCGCTTATCGTGCTCTTCGGCATGCATCAGTCAACGAGCCCTATCCAGATTTCCAATATCGCAACGCTTGGGTATGACTATCTGCTCCCGATTTCTTTCTGCCATAACCTCGCCGAAAGCGGTGCGTCTTTTGGTGCAGCCCTGCGCATGACCGACGAAAAGCTCAAGTCCGCTGCAATGACGTGCGCCTTCTCAGCATTTATGGGAATTTCCGAGCCCGCCTTGTTTACCGTTCAGGTTCCTAACAGGACTCCGCTTATCGCTGCGATGATCGCGGATGGCATTGGCGGTGCGCTTACCGTTGTTCTCGGCGCAAAGTGCTTCGGCTTTGTTATGCCCGGCATTACCTCGTTGCCCGTTTATGCCGATCCAAGCGGCAATCCCATGAACCTGATCATGATTGTCGTCTGCATCGCTTTGACTTGGGTTATCTCTGCGGCGCTCTCGTTTGCGCTCTATGGTCGTTTTGACAAAAAGTAACGACGTTTTGAGATAGACAATATTAATCGGCCGCTCGCCGGGGAATCGTTCTGCGACGCCCCGGCGAGCGGCATTTTATTGGTGGGGTGTGTCGTGTCGCCAACGGCTGCATGCCGCCTCGCCGCGCTAGTTGCGTCTGCCGCCTCCGTTGGCGCCCTGACGCCCCTGTGCCGCGCGATTGCGACCGGCAGTGTTCTGCGCGCGCGACATACCGCCGTGGCCCTTGCTGCCCTTAGGCCCCTTGCCAGCGCCGGCACCGCCGTGTGCCTTGCCGCTCTTCTTGCCAGTGCCGTGTCCGCCGCCGGCAGACGTCTCGCCCGGGCGTGGCGGCACGGGGCGAATCAGGCAATGCTTGGTGTAGCCGATCAGATCACGACGCCCGGCCTTCTCTAGCGCCTCGCGCACCAGCTTGTAGTTCTCGGGTTTGCGATACTGGATGAGCGCACGTTGCATGGCCTTCTCGTGCGGGTCGCGCGCTACGTAGATCGGCTGCATGGTGCGCGGGTCCACGCCGGTGTAGTACATGCAGGTCGACATGGTGGACGGGGTGGGGTAGAAGTCCTGTACCTGCTCGGGCATGTAGCCCATGTCGCGCACGGCTTCGGCAAGGTCCACGGCTTCCTTCATGGTTGAACCGGGGTGGCTCGAGATCAGATACGGCACCACGTACTGCTTGAGTCCGTATTCGCGATTCAAGCGTTCAAATTTACGGCAGAATGCGTCGTAGACAGCTCGGCTCGGCTTGCCCATCACACTCAGCACCGCATCGCTCACGTGCTCGGGTGCCACGCGGAGCTGGCCCGAGACATGATGCTCCAGTAGCTCGCGCAAAAACTCGTCCGAGGCATCGGCCATGGTGTAGTCAAAACGGATGCCGCTGCGGACGAAGACCTTTTTGACGCCCGGCAGCTGGCGCAGGTCGCGCAGCAGCTGCGTGTAGCCGCTCTCGTCGACCACCATGTTCTTGCACACGCTCGGCCACAGGCAGCGCTTGTTCTTGCACACGCCGTGCTTGAGCTGCTTGTCGCAGGCGGGACGGCTAAAGTTGGCCGTCGGTCCGCCTACGTCGTTGATGTAGCCCTTAAACTCGGGATCGCGCGTGAGCAGCTCTGCCTCGCGCATGATCGAGTCGTGGCTGCGCATCTGCAACACGCGGCCCTGGTGGAAGGTGAGGGCGCAAAACGAGCATTCACCAAAGCACCCGCGGTTGGAGCTGATTGAAAACTTGATCTCGGCAAAGGCCGGCACGCCGCCCGCGGCATCGTAGTCGGGATGCCAATCGCGTGCGTAGGGGAGCTCGGCCACCTCGTCCATCTCGTCGGTGGTGAGTGTTGCCGACGGCGGGTTCTGCACCACGTACACGCTGTTGGGATATGGCTCTACCAGGCGATGCCCGGTGATGGGGTCCATATTCTGCTGCTGCACATTGAAGCTGCGTGCGTAGTTGAGCTTGTCGGCGGTAAGGTCGTCCCAGCTGGGCAGCAGGTCGTAGTCGTAGACCTCGTCGAGCGAACCCGTGCGGTAGACGGTGCCGTTGATATAGGTGATCTGATCGACGGGCAGTCCCGCGTCGAGCGCGTCGGCGATCTCGACAATCGCGTGCTCGCCCATGCCGTAGATGAGGATGTCGGCGCCCGAGTCGAGTAGTACCGAGCGCTTGAGCTTGTCCTGCCAGTAGTCGTAGTGAGCCAGGCGGCGCAGGCTTGCCTCGATGCCGCCGATGATGATGGGAGCGTCCTTGAACGTCTGACGGATGAGGTTGCCGTAGACCGTGACGGCACGATTGGGGCGGTGCCCCTCCTCGCCACCGGGGGTATAGGCGTCGGTATGGCGACGGTGCTTGGTCACCGAATAGT
>USKL01000185.1 GCA_900555225.1 uncultured Collinsella sp. | reverse complement strand
AAAAATGAGCTTTTTGACCGGCATTGTCCCCATTTTGTTTTCTTTTGGCATGGAATTGATGGACATGACGACCTCCGTAAAAGTATTTTTGCACAAATAGCAGACTTAACTTATAGTATACTATTACTAAATGAGAATGTCAACGAAAGGGAAAAAGGAGGGAAAACCGTACCGGTTGGCAGAAAAATGTCCCCTGCTGTTCCCGGAAAGGAGCGGCAGGGGGAATATTTTTGTGCTTTTACAAGGTGACAAGGTTCCGGAGAACTTCGACCATCTTTTCCAGCGAACGGATGGGGATAAATTCGTGGATGGAGTGGAAATTGAGACCGCCGGTGGAGAGGTTGGGGCAGGGGAGCCCCTCGTAGGAGAGACGGGCGCCATCGGTGCCGCCGCGGATGGCGACGATCTTGGGAGTGACGCCGGCCTTTTGCATGGCGGCTTCGGCGTTATGGATCAGGTACATATGGTCGGTGAGCTTCTCCTTCATATTGTAGTAGCTATCGGTCATATGCAGGGTAAAGGTGCCGGCACCGCAGTACAGGTCCACGGCAAGCTCGTCTTCCTGCGGGTCGAGCGCTTCCATGACAAGATCGATCAAAATCTCGGCACCCTTGGTGTTGACCTGGAAAAAAGACGGGGCAGACAAGCGCATCTGATCCTCGGCGATATTCTCGGTCCATGAGCCCTCTCCGGCGAGCATTTCGACCTTGGAGACACGGCGGGCCTTCTTTTCGCCCTTGCTCATCACGCGTACGATGCTCGTAGGATGAGCGGCGTCCGCCAGCACGCGGGAGACCTGCGAGCGCGGAAAAGAGCCTGTGGGCGTCCAGAGTGCGACCTCGAGTGCCTTGGTGCGGCGCGATGCGCGAATGCCCACGCGTTCGAGCCCCAAGTCATGGCTGCCGCTTAGATAGTTGAGTGCGCCGACGACCGATTTGAGTGCCTTCGGGAAGCGCTTATCGAACAGCGGACACATATCGACGGTCACGATTTTGCTGGGGCCGACACCGTGCATGCCAAGGCGCACGCGACCGTTGACGACGGTCGGTTCGAGCTCGATTTTATTGCGGTAGCCCCAGTCGTCCTTGGTGTGGCAGATGGGCTGTACCAACTCATCTGCCAGCTCAGGAGCGAACTTGCCGATGCGCTCGAGCGTGGAGCGCAGGTTTTGCTCCTTGGCGGCGAGCTGTGCCGTGCGTGAGAGATTGCCCCACGAGCAGCCGCCGCAGATGCCCACGAAGGGGCAGGGAGGCTGAATGCGATTGGGGCTTGGCTCCAGAATCTCGGTGGTGCGGGCGCGCATGAATGACTTGCCGTCCTGTACGACCTCGGCCTCGACGGTGTCGCCTGCCACGGCACCCTGCACAAAGACGGCCTTGCCGTTGTCGGCGTGCGCCAGCCCGTCGGCGCCGTAGGTCATCGATTCTATAGTGAGCTTCATATTCCTGCCTGTCATTCGCGTTGTTGTTCGCACCATGGTAGCAGGGAAAAGCGCCCCGCATCCGAGGCTTTCCTCAAATGCGGGGCGCTTCTACAAACTGCTTCTACAAACGACTATTTCGTCTTGCCGGTAATGAGCGTCTTAAGACCCAGGCCGATCAGACCCAGGCCCATGCGCACGCGGCCGGGGCGATGGCGCTCGATGGCCTTGGTCTTGCCAGCGGGCTTATCGCGACGGGCGCTCGTCTCGGGTGCGGGCTTGGTGACCTGCGGATCGGGCTGAGGTGCAGGTGCAGGCTCGGGCTCAATGACGGTCGCCTGGACCTCTTGGACCTTGGGTGCTACTGGCTGCGGCTCGCCCTCGGGGGCAGGTTCCGCCTCAATGACGGGCTCGGGCGCGGCCTCGGCGTTGCGATAGGCACGCTCCAGCAGGGCTTCCTGCGAGTTGAAGGGTTTCTCACCCTCTGCACGCTCCACGGGGACCCAGGTGCCGTCGCTCGTGAGGCTGCGGGCCTTCACGTTGTCGCGCAGCTGCATGCCCATGTACTCGTGCACTAGGGCGCGGCAGGTGGGGTCGAGCACGGGGAAGGCAATCTCCACGCGGTGCTCGGTGTTGCGTGTCATCATGTCTGCCGAGCTCAGGTAAATCATGTCCGAGTCCACGCCAAAAGCGTAAACACGGGCGTGCTCCAAAAAGCGTCCGACGATGGAGCGGACATGCACGTTCTCGGTCTTGCCCGGAACACCGGGCTTGAGGCACGAGATGCCGCGGATGATCATGTCTACGCGCACGCCGGCACACGATGCCTCGGCGATCTTGTCGATAACCTCGCGGTCGGTCAGCGAGTTGAGCTTAAAGAACACGCGGGCGGGCTCGCCGGCAAGGGCGCGCTGGATCTCGCGGTCAAGCCCGCGCATGATGAGCGGTTTCAGTCCGACGGGCGCCACACCCAGGAAGCGGTAGTCGCCGCGCAGGTTGCCCAGCGACAGATTGCGGAAGAACAGGTTGGCGTCCTCGCCGATGCCGGGATGGGCTGTCATGAGCATAAAGTCGCTGTAGAGTTTGGCCGTCTTCTCGTTAAAGTTGCCGGTGCCCAAAAGCGTGAGGCGCGTTAGCGCCATGCCCTCGCGATAGGTGAGCTGGCAGATCTTTGAGTGGCATTTAAAGCCCTCGGAACCATAGATGACGGTGCAGCCGGCCTCTTCCAGGCGCTCGGCCCACTCGATGTTGTTCTGCTCGTCAAAGCGGGCACGAAGTTCCATGAGCACCGTGACCTCTTTGCCGTTCTCGGCAGCATCGATCAGCGACTCGCACAGGCGGCTCTGCTTGGCCACGCGGTAGAGCGTGATGCGCAGCGAGATGCACTCGGGGTCGTAGGCGGCCTCGTGCACCAGATCCAGGAAGGGGTTCATGGCCTCGTAGGGATAAAAGAGCAGCTTGTCGTGCTGCAGCACCTGCTCGCGGATGGAGCGGGTCATGTCGATGGTGGGATTGGGCTGCGGCCTAAACGGCGTAAAGAGCAGCTCGTTGCGCAGGTGCTCGGGAATCTTGCCCTCAATGCCAAAGACGTAGCCCAGGTCGAGCGGGATATCGCAGGTAAAGACAGAGCGGCGCGAAAGCTCGAGCGCCTTGCGGATGGCCTCTTCCTCAGTCTTGCCCGTTACGTCGATATAACTCATAGACAAAACTCCTTATTCGTCGTAATGCTTCTCGCTGTACGCGCGGCCGCGAGCGTAGGGACGGTTGCCCACACGGCCCGCCTCGGTGGTGGCGGCGCGCTTTTCCTTATGCTCTTCCTTGGGCTGGGACTTTTTCTTGCTGCCCTGCTGGGGCTTTTTGGCGGCGTTGGCCTGCTCCAGCTGCTTGTTGTAATTCTCGCGAGCGGCCTGCATCTTGGCGGCGCGCTTTTCCCGCTTCTCCCGCTCCTTATCGGTCTCCTCTTCCTCCAGCTTCTTGCTGAAGTACTTGTTGAGGATCATCTCCTGAATGGCGGAGAAGGCGGCGTTGGCGATCCAGTACACGCACAGAGCGGCGGGGAACATGAAGCCCATCCACACCGTCATCAGGGGGAACAGGTACATCATCATCTTGCTCTGGCTGTTCATGGTGTTGGAGCTGGCCTTCATGGAGACCATGCTCATCACCAGCTGCAAAGCGGCGGCGATAAAGGGCATGATCAGCAATCCCCACACCGGCCATCCGCCGCCGGGGAACTGGCTCATCACCTGAGAGGGCTGGCTGGCCAGATCCACACCCAGGAAGCTGTAGTCCAGATCGATCAGACCGTCGAACTTACCGGCAAAATCCGCCCAGTGATCATGGATAAAGTCGGTCAGATAGATCTGCTCATAGGCGTTGTTGCTGGCGGGCGCGGTATAGCCCAGAGAGGTGGCCAGCGTGGTGATCTCATCGATCACCTCGTT
>USKL01000184.1 GCA_900555225.1 uncultured Collinsella sp. | reverse complement strand
GTCCTGCGACGTGTATGTCCACGGCCAGAAGGTGCGCATCCCGACGCCCGCCGCGGCAAAGAAGCACGGCATCGCCTTTTTGACCGAAGACCGCAAGATCGAGGGTCTGACGCTCGACTTCACCATCAAGGCCAACATGAGCATGGCCAACCTGCCTAAGCTGCGCCGGGGTCTGCTCACGAGCACGAAGGTGGAAAACGAGATCGCGGACCAGTACATCAAGCTGATCAACGTCAAGACGCCCTCGCGCAACCAGAAGGTCGGACGAGCCGACGCGCGGCATCGACGTCGGCGCGAAGTGGGAGATCTACGGCATCATCAATGAGCTGGCCGCCCAGGGCAAGGCCGTCATCCTGATCTCCTCCGAGCTGCCGGAGGTGCTCGGCATGAGCGACCGGGTGCTCGTCGTCAAGGACGACGCCATCGTCGCCGAGCTGGTCGAAAACGTCGCGTAAAAGATTCCCCTAAGTCACCACTTTTGGGTCTCATTAGCACAAAATAGCCCCTGTGCCTGCGTAAACTTTCCCATCCTTTGTGTGGAATCGCAGGTCAGGGGCTTAACTTTGGGCGCAGTATATTGCACTTTTTGCGGGTATCGTCTAACCTATGGAGCCGCGATTGGGCATTTTGTACGTTCTACGTGCTAAAATGCCAATTATTGAATCAGATATAACCTAGCTTACCGATGAGCAGCGCAAGCAGGCTCTTGAGAAGGCTGCTGCCGCACGTCACGCCCGCGCTGAGCTTCGCGAGCAGATTAAGAAGGGCGAGAAGTCCCTCGAGTCCGTGCTCAACTCCGATGACCCCATCGCTTCCCGCATGAAGGTTTCCACCCTCATCGAGTCTCTCCCTGGTTATGGCAAGGCCAAGGCCGCCAAGATCATGGAGGAGCTCGGTATCTCCGCTACCCGTCGCGTCCAGGGCCTCGGCGTCCGTCAGCGCGAGCAGCTCCTCGAGCAGCTGACCAAATAAGTGAGCGCTCAGGATTCCAAGCTCTTTGTGATTTCTGGACCGTCAGGCGCAGGCAAGGGTACGCTCGTCACTCGTGTGCGCGAGCGCCGCTCGAACCTGGGCCTGACGGTTTCGGCTACCACGCGAGCACCACGCAAAGGTGAGGTCGACGGCGTCAACTACTTTTTTCTGACGCGCGAGGAGTTCGACCGCCGCGTGGCAAACGGTGAGTTTGTTGAGTGGGCCGAGGTCCACGGTAACTGCTACGGCACGTTGGTGAGCGAGGTCCAGTCCAAGCTCGCCTCTGGTTCGTCTCTCATCTTGGAGATCGATGTCCAGGGTGCCCTGCAGGTGAAGGAGCGTTTCCCCGAGGCCGTGCTGATCTTTATCAAGCCGCCTTCGCTTGAGGTGCTCCGCGAGCGTCTAGTCGGTCGCGGTACCGAGACGCCCGAGACGATTGAGCTGCGTATGGCAAACGCCGCCGATGAGCTTGCCCTTGCCGACCGCTACGACGACGTCGTGGTTAATGACGATCTCGACCGCGCGACCGATGAACTCGTTCGCGTTCTCGATATGCATGAAAGGATCTGAGGTCCGTGTCCGTTGTAAAGCCTTGCATTGACGATCTTCTGGAGAAGACCGATCACAACCGCTTCCTGCTCGCTTCGCTTGCCTCCAAGCGCGCCTGCGACATCAATAGCATGCTGCGTGGCCAGCACAACCGTGTGCTTGCCGTCCAGGATGTCGATGACATCACCATCGGGCTTTCCGGTGCTGATACCATCTCGATGGCTATGGACGAGATTGTCGACGGCGACATCTCTTACGACGAGGCCCGTTACGAGAAGGCGCTCGGCCACAAGGTTGCTGAAGCCTAAATGGCGGCTCGCGTCTGCCTGGTCCACTATCACGAGGTTGGACTGAAGGGTAAGAACCGCGCACATTTTGAGCATATCCTCATGGATAACATCAAGGCGGCCTTGGCCGCCTTTTCCGTGAATGCCGTGTCTCGAATTTCCGGTTATATCCTCGTGACCTTTAACGAGCATCAGGCCGACGAGGCGGCGCGTGTCATTCGCACCGTTCCCGGCGTTGCTCGCGTGTCTTTGGCGTATCACACCAACCGCGACCCGCAGGAGTACTGTGCCGCCGCCGTCAAGGCGCTGCGCGAGTTTGGTTCCTTCGATTCGTTTAAGGTGCATGCCAAGCGCTCCAATACCGACTATGAGCTCACCTCGATTGATATCAATCGTCAGGTGGGCGAGGTACTGTGCGAGGCCTTCCCCGATAAAAAGGTTCAAATGCACGACCCCGATGCCATGGTGCACGTACTGGTGGTTCAGGGTAGCGTTTATGTGTACGCGCGCTCCGAGCGCGGCGTGGGCGGTCTGCCGGTGGGTTCTGCCGGCAAGGTCGTGACGCTGCTGTCGTCGGGTATCGATTCTCCGGTGGCGACTTGGATGCTCGCGCGTCGCGGTGCGGTGTGCGTGCCGGTACATTTCTCCGGTCGTCCGCAGACGCCCGATACGAGCGAGTATTTGGTGCAGGACATCATCCGTGCGCTTGAGCCGGGTGTCCAGATCGGCCGCCTGTACGTGGTGCCGTTTGGCGACTGCCAGCGTGAGATTTCGGTCACCTGTCCCAGCAACCTGCGTGTGATCATGTATCGCCGCATTATGTATTCTGTTGCTGAGCGCATTGCACACATCGAGGGCGCCAAGGCCATCGTTACGGGTGAATCGCTTGGGCAGGTTGCCTCCCAAACGCTTGAGAACATCATGGCCGTCAACGAGGCCGTGAAGATCCCCGTGTTCCGTCCTCTCATCGGTTCCGACAAGCAGGAGATCATCGCGCGCGCCGAGGAGATCGGTACGTTCGATATCTCGACTGAGGCCGCTCCCGACTGCTGCACGCTGTTTATGCCGCGCCGTCCAGAGACGCACGCTAAACTCGATGCCGTGCATGAGGCCTGGGAGCTGTTCGATCACGAGGAGATGATCGAGCGCCTGCTCAAGCAGACCGAGTACATCGACTTCGAGAGCAACACGTATAAGGCCCCTAAGACCTTAAAACGCAAACATTCGGAGCTTGCTCCGCGTGAGATTTACCAAGATCACGAGTAATTTTGTGTATAGACCGATGATGCGCCTGCATCGTCGGTCTTTTGCTATCTGGGCATTTTGCGGCTAAGTGTTCATTTGCTGACGTGTGCCTGAATAAATGGACAGATTTGTGCAAGGTTTTGGTCGGTTTTTGGTTTGACCGCTAAAACCGGTTTTGGAGCGTGGCTGTTGCGGAGCTCCTTTCCTGACACGATGGTGTTGGGAGGTTTTGCTATGGCGCAGCGTGAACAACACGAACGGGTCAAACGGATGGACCGCTTGGCTGACAAGCTGCTCGGTCATAAGGCAGTGTTGATGGCGATACTGGTTGTCATTGCGATGGCGAGCGGCTTGGCGATGGCGAACCTTGGCGGCGGTGCTAGCGGCGTGTCTTTTGAGCGCACTGATGGTTCGGGCTCGTTGGTGGAGCCGGGATCCGGCGATGCTTCGAGCGGAAAGACATCCGAAGGCTCTTCGCCTAAGGCGTCTGCTGCGGCAGAGGTCTATGTCGATGTTGATGGCGCCGTTGTGTCGCCCGGCGTATATCGTCTCAAGGACGGCGCGCGGGTGGCTCAGGCGATTGATGCCGCCGGCGGGCTGGCGCCCGAGGCAGACGTTACGGGGCTCAATCGGGCATCTAAGGTCACTGATGGACAAAAAATCCATGTTCCAACGGTAGGGGAGCAGCAGGCGTCCATTGCGGAAGCCGGTGTTGATGGTGGGGTTTCCGCATCATCGGGCGCGGGTGGCGCAACGGGCCTAGTAAACATCAATACGGCAAGCGCAGAAGAGCTGCAGACGCTCTCTGGCATCGGCCCCTCCA
>USKL01000183.1 GCA_900555225.1 uncultured Collinsella sp. | reverse complement strand
TCCGCCCGCTCCATCACTGCCGTTATCACCCACTACGGCTATGCCCGCCAGGACCGCAAGGCCGGCCCGCGTGAGCCCATCACCGCCCGCCTCGTCGCCAACCTGCTCGAGCGCGCCGGCGTCAACCGCATCATCACCCTCGACCTACACCAGGGCCAGATCCAGGGCTTCTTCGATATCCCGGTTAACCACCTGTCCGCGCTGCCGCTGTTTGGCCAGTACTACAACGACATGCACTTCGACACCGACAACCTGGTTGTCGTCTCCCCCGACGTGGGCCGCGCCAAGGCCGCCAAGAAGCTGTCCGACATGCTCGGCTGCGACCTGGCCATCGCCCACAAGGGCCGTCCGCGCCACAACGCCGCCGAGGTCATGGGCATCATCGGTGACATCAAGGGCAAGACCTGCATCATCAACGACGACATGATCGACACCGCTGGCACCCTGTGTGCCAACGTCAAGGAGCTCAAGGCAATGGGCGCTGGCGACATCTACGTCTGCGCCACCCACGGCATCTTCTCCGGTCCGGCCATCGAGCGTCTGAACGACGCCCCGATCATCGAGTGCCTCGTCACCGACGCCATTCCCGTCGAGGTCGGCGGCAAGATCAAGACCATCTCGGTCGCCGAGGAGTTCGCTCAGGCCATCTCCGCCGTTTACCACGAGGAGCCCGTCTCCACGCTCGTCGGCGGCGATTTCGCGCTGTAGCCTGCCGCGCATCATCTTTGATGCTTTTAAAGGGTCGGAAGCGAGCTTCCGACCCTTTTTCTATCCCTCGCCAACCTTCCCTGGACAATTAGTTCAGATACGTATTTTTTTAAAGCTCCAAAGGACCGTTCGGAGCCTTCTGAGCTCCCCAGCGGATGCCATGCCGTCCAAATCTCATCGTTCTCGAGTACAACCGCTGCATATTTACCCTCAAATCGCCCTCAAGGGCCTTAGGCACGCCTCGAACGCCCGCCGCCTTATACGTATCTGAATTAACCGTCCAGTAGCTATCGTCAACCTTCGCGGCAGAGCTCAATTTCCTGCAATCCCCTCAACCGATTTCATAACACCCAGCCGTTCATGGCGCGCAGCGCCCCGCTGAGCGAAAAGAACGGTATGGGGGTCGCATTCTGCCGCCAACTTAGTACGTTATAGCTATGACGACCGTGATTTCACATTTCTCCGCCCTCCGCGCAATTCGTCGCGCACGACGGGCGTACTCTGCCCTACCCTGGGACTCCGTTGATAGTGAACAGCAAGCACAGGCCTTGGCTAGCTGCATTCCCAATAATGACGCGATAGACTTTGGCGCACTTTCGATACTCGATGCCTGGAATGAAGATGATTCCGAACTACTCGATCTTCTCGTTTCAGACGAAGACAACAGACGCCCCGACAAGCGGCTTCTTCAGCATATTCTCACCGCTCCGCTTCCTGAAGGTGCAATTATGCACGTCGAGGCCGACATCTACGCAACGTCTCCTGCCGTGACAGCCATGCTTTGTTCCAAAAATGAATCAGTCGCCAAAACCTTGATGCTTCTCATGGAACTGCTCGGAACCTACTCCCTTCCTCCCGGGGCAACATACCCCATTGCCCATGACGACATCTGGCCCAAGGGCGATGGCTGCGCAGCGACGGGCGATCTTGATTGCTTGGGCAACCAGTCGGTGGTCGAGCAACAGAACGAAACCCGCTATGAACAGGCACACTACAAATGCGAGCCCGCCACAACTATCGAAGAGCTTGAGGCGGTTGCACGCTTCGCCAAAAGTAGCTCATACACATCGTTTCGCACGGCAGTCAAACTTGCCCGACCCGGATCTGCATCCCCAGCCGAATCCCTAATGTTTGCCGTTCTCGGAGCGCCCATGCGCTTTGGAGGATTCGGATGTTGCAGTCTGCCCATGGGAGGCCTGCTACTCAACTATCGAATCGACTTCGACACTCTTGCGGTCAACATGTCCTCGGGCATCCCCTATGCCATCTGCGACCTATATTGCCCGGCAGCCGGAGTCGACAACGAATACAACGGAATTGGGCATGAGCTTCAAAACGCTCGCATCCACGATGGCAATCGAAATAATGGCCTCAAGGCAATGGGCATCCACGTCCTGGTTATCAATCGCGACCAAATGAAAGACCTTGTTGCACTCGAAGCCTTCGCCCAAACGATGCATCGACTCGCGGGAGTCCGATTCCGATACCGTATCAAGGGCTATCGCAAGCGTCAGGCCGCTTGGCTCAACGCTCTGCGGGCCGGAATCGGCCTTGCGCCGGTCTAAACGGCGAATCACCCGCGCGCCGCCGAACAGGACTGGACAGTTAGTTCAGATACGTATAGATGGACACATTGAATTAGGCTGTTTTGCAGCTATCTCTATACCATTCGCCCTATTTGAAGGCAGGGTAGACTTCAAAACAGCGCCATATGGACTAACTAAAGCTCCGAAACAACGTATCGGCATTGAATTGAGCACTTCGAGTCCTCAGAACTTATACGTATCTGAACTAACTGTCCACCTCTGATTTCGACGGCCGTCCAAACGCCCCTAAACGCCCTCAATTACCCTCCATTTGACAGCGGCAACAGGGTCGCTCACCATAGCAGGCGACAAATCAACGAAAGGATGAACATGGCAGCTGCACAGCCGCTTAAGATTCGCATGGTTGCCGGACTTGGCAACCCTGGCGAGGAATATGCCGAGACCCGTCACAACGCTGGTTTCAAAGCAATCGACGAGCTGGCCCGTCAGGCCGGCGTCACGTACTGGAAAAACCAAGCAGGCGCCGAGGTCGCGCTCATCAACATCAACGATCCCGAGGAAGAGGGCGGTAAGCGCCAGATCGTGCTGGTCAAGCCGCAGTCGTACATGAACACCTCGGGCGGGCCCATCTCCAAGCTCTGCCGCGAGTACAAGATCAAGGCCGAGGAGCTGCTCGTGATTCACGACGAGCTCGATATTCCCGCCGGCGACGTGCGTGTTAAGGTGGGCGGCGGCCACGCCGGTCACAACGGCCTGCGCTCCATCATCGACAAGATGGGCAGCCGCGACTTCAGCCGCATCCGCACCGGCATCGGCAACCCTCCCGGCAAGATGGCTGTCGCCGACTACGTGCTTAAGCAGCTGCGCGCCCGCGAGGCCGAGGATTTCCAGGACACCTGTGCCCGCGCCGCCGACGCCGCCGGTCTGGCCATCGTCCACGGCGTAATCTACGCCCGCGATCACGTAAACGGCGCCGCTTCCGCCAACGGCAAGCACTAAAACCTATCATTTAGGGACAGGTTTATTTTGGCAAGTTTTACCTGCGGAAACTCCCCAGTTGCGGCATCGCAATCAACCGCGCGCCGACATACATGCATAGCACCCCAAAGGGGGCCGGCCTCATCACAGCCCGAGGCCGGCCCCCTTTGCCGTTTTACCTGATAAAACCGACCAAAATAAACTTCTCCCCCTTTGGTAGGCCAAAGTGGATAAACCCTGCTCCCAACAGCCGAAGACACACGTAAGTGACATGTCCATGAGGGTATAATTTGCACCGTATGTCTGCACAACGCCTGTGCGCGTACGGTTTTATTCGGGCTACCGTCCATTTCCGTGGAGGCACGGTTCGGCGGCCCTAACAAGAGAGGGGTTCTATGTATAAGATCCTGGAGAAGACGCAGTTCTCGGAGAAGGTGTTCAAGTTCCGCATCGAGGCGCCCGCAATCGCCAAGCATGCGCACGCTGGACAGTTCCTCATGGTCCGCGCCAACGAGACGGGCGAGCGTGTCCCGTTTACCCTGGCCGGCTGGAACGGTGACGAGGGCTGGGTCGAGTTCATCTTCATGGTGATCGGCAAGACCACCGAGATGCTGTCCACATACGAGGCCGGCGAGTCGCTGCGCGACGTCGT
>USKL01000182.1 GCA_900555225.1 uncultured Collinsella sp. | reverse complement strand
GCGATCTGATCCCCGTCGAGGTTAACGTGGGCGAAAACGTGACCGCCACCCTACGCGGCAACGAGAGCTTCGATTGGGTTGTGCTTAACGATCGCGATAAAGCTATCGAGGGCGTAAAGTCGGGTGCGTACTATGCGGCCGTCGTTATCCCCAAAACGTTTAGCGCTGACATGATGACGCTTTTCTCGACCGACGTGAAGCACGCCGATATCGAGTTTTACGAGAACCAGAAGGCCAACGCCATCGCGCAGATCGTGACCGAGAAGGGTTCGAGCGCCGTTCAGAACCAGGTTAACGAATCTTTTACCGAGACCATTACGAGCGTCGGTCTTAAGACGGTGTCCAGCCTGCTCGATTACATGAGCACCGACCAGGTCAGCAACTTTATCGCCAACCTGTCCTCGACGCTCGGCGATTCGGTCGAGGACCTGCAGGACGTTCAGGCGAGCGCGACGTCGCTTGCGGGCATTTTGAGCTCTACGTCCGATTCACTGACATCGGCGGGCGGCATGCTCAAACAGTCCGGATCGACCGAGGAGTCGGTGAAGCAGCTCATGCAGCATGCCGAGAGCGGTATTGCCGATTCCGAGCAAGCGCTCAAGTCCGCCAGCGATGCAATCGATGCCGCTATTGATGGGAGCGCAGGTTCGTTCGATAACGTTTCTACCGAGCTCGCAAAGGCATTCGACGCTGCAAACCTGCATGTCAATCTTACGGTGCGTCAGCTCAACGATGGCGCAACGTCACTCAAGAACCGTGCCGACGAGATTGATGCCACGGCGAATGAGCTCCGTAGTCTTGCTGGCCAGGTGAGTAACGATAAGCTCAAGGCAGGGCTTGAGGACGCGGCTGCTGAGCTTGACAAAACCGCGGCGGAGTACCGCAACAATGCCAATGAGCTGACGAACATCGCGACGTCGCTCACGAACAGCATGGCCGAGGTCAACAGCTCGCGTGCCGAGGTCGACCAGGCCATCGCCGATGCCAAGGCGGGTATCTCGGGTGCCAAGTCCGACTACGATTCTACGTTCTCGGTTAAGGCCAAGGAGCTCAAGAAGACCATTTCGGGCGTTCTGGATTCCCTGAACGGTATCTCGGGTGACCTAGATAGCGCCGTGAGCGGTCTGACCGACGCCTCTGGTTCGCTCGCGAAGGGTCTCTCCAAGGCTGCAAGGCTCGTCAACAAGGCTTCCGATCAGCTGGGTGAGGCATCGGACAAGATTAGCGCGTTCAAGGACGAGCTCGACGGTGCCCTTATGTCGGACGATCTGGCCACGATCAAGACGATGATCGGCAACGACCCCGATGGTCTCGCCGTGTCGCTTTCCGGCCCCGTTGCGCTCGATCGCAAGCCGGTCTATCCGATCCGCAACTACGGCTCGGCCATGGCGCCGTTCTACACGATTTTGTCGCTGTGGGTGGGCTCGATTGTTCTGGCGGCCATGATGAAGGTCTCGGTTGACGATGAACTTATCAACGAGCTCATCCCCGTGCGCCTGCACGAGATCTACCTGGGTCGTTACCTGTTCTTTGGCGGTTTGGCTCTGCTGCAGGCAACGCTCGTGTGCGCGGGCGACATTCTGTTCTTTGGCATTCAGTGCGACAACCCGCTGCAGTTTGTGCTGGCTGGCTGGGTCGCGAGTCTCGTGTTCTCCAATATCGTCTACACGCTTACGGTGTCGTTTGGCGATATCGGCAAGGCTTTGGCCGTTGTGCTGCTGGTCATGCAGGTCGGCGGCTCGGGCGGCACGTTCCCCATCGAGATGACCGGCCCCGTGTTCCAGGCGATCTATCCGTTCCTGCCGTTTACTCACGGCATCAACGCCATGCATGCCGCCATGGCTGGCGCCTACCATATGGAGTACTGGGTTGAGCTGGGCATTCTGGCGAGCTATCTGATTCCGTCGCTGGCCTTGGGCGTCGTCTTCCGCCGTCCGGTCATCAAAGCCAACGACTGGATTATCGAAAAGCTGGAGTCAACTAAATTAATCTAGCGCAACAATGTAAACGCCGTCGGAACATCAAGGTCTTCCAACCCGATGCTTTAGCGTAGTGAATTGCGTGGGCTGCTTGGTTGTTGCTACAGTAGCGGGGCGTGCCGGGGGTCCGGTGCGCCCCGTTTTTATTTGACCATGAGGCGGCACGCAGCCATACGCGTGCGGACACCACGCCCAGATTGAGTGTGAGGATGTTCCATGGCCCAATACGCTGCCAACGAAATCGAAAACATGCCCGATAGCCCTGTGGCCCGTGAGGATTTGGGCGCGGGCGGTATTCCCAGGGGCGCCGGCGCACGCTCCCCGCTGTTCTGGAAAGTTTTGCTACTTTCGGTGGCGGTCATCTGGGGCTACTCCTTTACCACTATGAAGGACGCACTCGGCACCATTCCGGTGTTCGAGCTGCTCTATGTACGCTTTCTGCCTGCAGCGTTGGTCATGTTTGCCGTCTTCCACAAGCGCATCACTGCACATTTCAACGCTCGCAATCTGATCGTTGGCCTGAGTATGGGCGTGCTCATGTGGGCGGCCTATGCGTTGCAGACGGTCGGTCTGGCAAATACTACGGCGGGCAAGAATGCTTTTTTGACGGGCACGTATTGCATCCTCGTGCCGTTCGCGAGCTATTTTCTGAGCGGAGAAAAACTCACCCGCTATAACCTGGGCGCGGCACTGCTGTGCTTGGCGGGCATTGGCTTGGTGGCGCTCGATAGCGTTGAATTCAACATCGGTGATGTCATTACGCTGGCGGGTGCGGTCTTTTTCGCCATCCAGATGGCGGTGACCGCCAAGTACGGTCGCAAAATGGACATCAACGTTATCACGTTTTGGATGTTTGTGGGCAACGGCGTGCTGAGCCTGGTCTCGTCGCTGCTATTCGAGACCCAGGCGCCTCTGTCCGTGTGGACGCCGAACTTTATCGGTGTGATGGCGTTTCTCTCGGTGGGCTGCACATGCGTGGCTCTGCTCATCCAAAACGTCGGCCTGGCGCATGTCCCGGCTTCGACGGGCTCGCTGCTCCTTTCGATGGAGTCGCCTTCGGGCGTGTTGTTTTCGGTGCTGCTGATGGGGGAGGCGCTCACCTCGCGCCTGCTCGCCGGCTTCGTGCTTATCTTCCTGTCGATTATCTTGAGTGAGACTCACTTCGATTTTTTGCGCAAAAAGCCGCGCCCGCAATTGTAAACAACTTGTTGCGCCGCCCTCCCGGGGCGGCATTTTTTATGCGTCGCCCTTAAAGTTGTACCTTGCACTTTACGTTATCAAAGTGCTTGCTGCAAAAACGTTACTGGAGGGCTTCTATGGCATCAGCTCTGTCCGATTTTCAACCGCAACCAGCGCCCAAGGCTACCGCAGCGGCGCAGGCCGCTATCGGTGACGGTCTTGTTGCAGAAGCTCAGACTTTTGCAGACGAGCTTGCTGTGTGGCGACACGATCTACACCAGATGCCCGAGCTGGGTAACAACCTTCCGCAGACGTCCGTCTTTATCCAGGCGCGTCTGGACGAGATGGATATTCCCTATGCCGTGCTTGTTGACGGCTCCTGTGTCGTTGGCCTTATCGGTGCCGGCGCGGCAGCTGCTGCTCGGGGTAACGGTACGTGCACGGACAAGCAGGCCGGTACGGTCATCATGCTCCGCGGCGACATGGATGCCCTGCCCGTTGCCGAGGAATCCGGCGAGCCCTTTGCATCCACCAATGGCTGCATGCATGCTTGCGGTCACGATATGCACGCGACGGCGCTGCTTGGTGCGGCTCGTATGCTCAAGGCCCGCGAGTCCGAGCTTCTCGACGCCAACGCCACGGTTAAGTTGCTGTTCCAGCCGGGCGAGGAAACCTCTCTGGGCGCGCTGAAAATGCTGGAAACCGCTGCCTGTGATGGTGTGGAACGGATTTGG
>USKL01000181.1 GCA_900555225.1 uncultured Collinsella sp. | reverse complement strand
TTCTGAGCTTCGATTGCGGGACACGGTTTCCGGTTGAGGGCTCGACGGGAAAGTAGGGACCAGTTTGAGCTTGAAATCTGGGACGCACTTTCCGCCGGCGGGCCTGCCCCAGTCAGTCCGCCAGCTGTGCCCATTCGTGCGGATCGTAGACCTTTACGTGTTTGTTGGGCTTGCCGCTCCAGTACTCCTCGTCCATAAAGGGCAGATATGCCTGAACGCCGGGGCAGATAAAGGGAATCCGCTGCTGTTGCAGTCGCTCGCGCTGGCGCTGCTCCAGGTGCGCCTCGGATATGACGGTCGGCATACCGGACAACTCGACGAGGCTTGCCTGGATTCGCTTAAGGTCGGGGAGTCCCGCGTGCCATGACATCCGCATGATCAAAAAGGATGCACGGCGGTATTTTGCCTGCACCACAGTAATGGCGGGGCGCAGTGTGGGATGGATTTTGTCCCGTTCGGGCCAAAGGTCGGCCGTGATCTCAAGGCCCAGGGTCTCCCATAGGTAATCAAGCTCTTCGTCCATGGTGCCTCGATATCTACGTGATCATTGATACTTCGATTGTGTTGCCTGGTGCTATCGTTTTCACGGTAGAATCTGCCAACGGTTGACGGCTACCGCTCGCGGCGTTTTGCCCTTCGTGTACAGCGGTCGGCTTCACAGGTCCTTCACGGGTTGGACTAAATTAGGCCAATTTGACTGAATTTCAAAAAAGTCAAAATTGGGGCTTGCGTCACGGCGAGACTTCCCGTATATTTCTTTCTTGCGCAAAGGCACAGCCGAGCGCAGCGATGCAGTCATTGGGATGTCGTCTAATGGCAGGACAGCGGATTCTGGTTCCGTCAATGGGGGTTCGACTCCCTCCATCCCAGCCATTGCATTTGCTACATATGGCCCGTTCGTCTAGCGGTTTAGGACGCCGCCCTCTCAAGGCGGAGATCACCAGTTCGAATCTGGTACGGGCTACCAAAATTGAACGCCCGGGCCTCGTAAGAGACCCGGGTTTTGTGTATTGACCGTATGTACGGCGCCTGCCGTGTTTCGCTCAGATCGAGGAGTAGCCATGGATCTGCCCATCAGCTTGCAAGACATCACGTATGCCGAGAACTATCTGGCGCAGGGCGACCTGGCTACGGCGACGCCGCTGCTGGAGCGTCTGGTAGAGCTCGCCGAGGAGTATATCGACGCTGAGTGCAAGACGGAGGAGAAGCGCCAATACTTTAGCTTCGATAGCAAGTTTGAGCGCTTGGCCTATCGCCGCGTGGAGAAGGATCCGCGCGAGCTCGTGCAGGTCGAGGTGCCGTTTGACCGCCTGTACTCTGATATGGCGTTTGCCTACATTCGCCAGCAGGATTATGTGAGCGCTCGTAATGCCCTGATGCAGGCTGTGCGTTGGGACCCCATGAACTGCAACTATCGCTTGGATTTGGCCGAGCTGTTCCGCGCACTCGAGGACAAGCAGGAATGGGCATCGCTCTCGTTCTCGGTGCTGGAGCGTGCAAGCGATGGCAAGTGCGCCGCCCGCGCTTACGCCAATCTAGGTCAGTACTTCTTGGAGCCCGAGACCGAGAACGTTTCGGCTGCCGTGGGCTGCGCGCGTCTGGCGCTGCGCCTGGCGCCCAACGATGCGCATACGACGCGCCTGCTCAACAAGATCCATACCACCTATCCGGATGCCGCCGATGAGAGCGACGACCACGTGATGGGTGAACTGGCCCTGCAAGGCGTGCCGACCTCGCCTTCGGCCGAGATTGCCATCTGCCTGATTATGTGCGCGACCGATGCTGCAAGTGACGGCGACAAGCAGGAGGCGACGCGCCTGACGGTGCGTGCTCGCGACTTGGTGGGCGAGGAGGCCTGCGCGGCGATTATCAAACTGGTGCGCGAGAGCGACGCCGAGCTCAATGCCGAGCGCAAGGCAAAGCGCGCAGGTGCCGACAAGGGAACCGATGGCGCCAAGGAGGCCGGCGATGCCCAGTAAGCGCGAGCGCAAACTCATTTCCAAGAATCGCTCGGCACATCACGAGTACTTTATCGATGAGACGTTTGAGTGCGGTATTGAGCTGAGCGGCACCGAGGTCAAGTCGATTCGCGAGCGCGCCTGTCAGATCACTGACACTTTTGCGCTGATTCGTGGCGGCGAGTGCTGGCTCGTCGGACTGCATATCCACCCTTATAGCCATGGTGGCGTGTGGAATCGCGATCCCGACCGTCGGCGTCGTCTGCTACTGCACCGCAAGGAGATCGACTTTCTTGACGGCAAACTTCGCAACCGTGGTTATGCGCTGGTTCCGTTGGAGCTCTACTTTAATACCGACGGCCGCGTAAAGCTGCTGCTGGGTCTGGGTCGCGGCAAGAAGCTCTACGACAAGCGCGAGGACATGGCCAAGCGTGATGTCCAACGCGAGATCGACCGCGCCCTCAAGGAACGCAACCGGTAGGCGCTCTATATAAGTTGCGGTGGAATACGGACTGTTTTGCCTGTTTGAGGGGCTATTCAGTCCCTATTTCACCGCAACTGCGGGCGTCTCATCTTTCTTACTGTTCTGACACATATGTCTCAAAGGCGGCGTCCGTTATGGGTGCCGCCTTTTTTGTGGGTACATACATTCATGAGGTTCCAACCCGAGCTAGGGGAGTGATCGTTATGGACAAAACTGCGTTCTTTACCATGCCGAGCGGTCTGTACGTGGTGAGCGCTGCGGCAGACGGGCTGCGCGCCGGCTGCGTCATCAACACTGCGGTGCAGGTGACGTCCATGCCGCCGCGTATTTCGGTTGCCGTGAACAAGGACAATGTCACCTCGGGCGTCATCGCATCGGCCAAAGCGTTCGCGCTGACCGTGATCGATCAGACGGCCGACATGCTCTACATCGGTAACTTTGGGTTCCGCACCAGCAGCGATTATGACAAGTTTGCCAAATACGAGACCCGCGAGACGGCTCTGGGCATGCCCTATGTGCCCGAGCATGCGGCGGCCCTGTTTAGCTGCCGTTTGATCGACACTGTGGATGTGGGCACGCATCTGCTGTTTATTGGCGAGGTCGAGGATGCCGAGCGCCTGAGCGACGAGACGCCGCTGACGTACGACTACTATCACAAGGTGCTAAAGGGCAAGACGCCGCCCAAAGCCTCGTCGTATCAAGGCTAGAAATGTTCTAAAAATACTTGCATTATGTTATTGAGAATATATACTAATAAGTAAGTACACCAACAGTCACGTTCGAGAGGAGAACATCATGGCTGAGGAGAAGAAGACGTATAAGTTTGTGTGCACCGTTTGCGGTTACGAGGTTGAGGTCGACACGCCCGAGCTGCCCGAGGACTACGTGTGCCCGGTCTGCGGCGTCGGCCCCGATGAGTTTGAGCTTGTCGAGGAGTAGCTCGTAGACACACGACTTGCAACAACATATAGCTCTGTCCAAGGGTCCCGGTCGAATTCTCGGCCGGGACCCTTTTGATTTATCTGACGGTTTAAAACGGTCTCACGTTTTACAGATTGAGACGTTATATCTGGACAGTCACGCCATCTCAATTACATTCCTGTTAGCAGCACGATGTCGAGAATCGTCACGATGACGCCGATCCCTACGAGCAGCGCGTTGAGCGGGCGCGAGTTGGCGTATTTGCCCATAACGCGGGGCGAACTGGTGAGTCGTATGAGCACAAAGACCGTAATCGGCAACTGAAGCGACAGCAGCGCCTGACTCCAGATGAGACCCTCAAAAGGATTCGGGACGATCAGGCACGCCGCCACTGCGCCGACGAAACAGACCGCCACTCCAATCGATGAGTGCCGGTCGTGGATGTCGTATTCCTCGTCGAACATGCCCGCGGTGATGGTGCCCGCCGCCATGCCCGCCGTCACACTACTCGATATGCCCGCAAACAGCAGC
>USKL01000180.1 GCA_900555225.1 uncultured Collinsella sp. | reverse complement strand
GGGCAAGAAGCAGCACAAGGGTCACGCAGCTGGCGAGGAGGACCGCTACTTCCGCATGGCTCGCGAGGCCGAGGAGTACAGCCGCGAGAAGGTGCTCGAGGAGGCTCGTGCTGCCGTCGAGGAGGCCTCTCGCGAGTCCACCGGTCGCCGCAAGAAGCGCAAGGAGAAGCGCGAACGCGAGGCTGCCAAAGCTCAGGAGGAGCGCAAGATAGAGGAGGCGCTGGCCCAGGGCGTGAACCCCGAGGACCTCGACGCCATCAAGGTCTCCCAGGGCGTTACCGTCCAGGAGCTTGCCGAGGCGCTTGACGTTCCGGCCAACGACATCATCAAGCGCCTGTTCCTGCTGGGTACGCCGCTCACCATGACGCAGTCCATGTCCGACGACCTCGTCGAGCTCGTCGCCGACGACCTGGGCCGTCAGATTAAGATCATCACCCCCGAGGAGGAGAACACCTTCTCGTTCTACGACGATCCCGCCGACCTTAAGCCGCGCGCCCCGGTCGTCACCGTCATGGGCCACGTCGACCACGGTAAGACGTCGCTGCTCGACGCCATCCGTCATACCGGCGTTGCTGCCGGCGAGGCGGGCGGCATTACGCAGGCCATCGGCGCTTCGCAGGTCATGATCAACGACCGCAAGATCACCTTTATCGATACCCCGGGTCACGCCACCTTTACGGCTATGCGTGCCCGTGGTGCTAAGGTGACCGACATCGTCATTCTGATCGTGGCCGCCGACGACGGCGTCATGCCCCAGACGGTCGAGTCGATCAACCATGCCAAGGCCGCCGGCGTTCCCATCGTCGTCGCCGTCAACAAGATCGATAAGCCGGGCGCCAACCCCGACCGCGTGCGCCAGGAGCTCACCGAGTACGGCGTCATCCCCGAGGAGTGGGGCGGACAGAACATGTTCGTCAACATCTCGGCCAAGCAGAAGATCGGTATCGACGACCTTCTGGAGACCGTGCTGCTTCAGGCCGACGTTCTCGAGCTCAAGGCTAACCCGGACACCTTTGCCTCCGGCAACGTCCTCGAGGCCAAGCTCGACAAGGGCCGCGGCTCGGTCGCTACCGTGCTCGTGACCCGCGGTACCCTGCACGTGGGCGATACGCTGGTCGCCGGCCTTACCTACGGCCGCGTCCGCGCCATGCTCGACCCCAAGGGTCGCGCCGTCACCGAGGCCGGTCCCTCCGACGCCGTCGAGATTTTGGGCCTGCAGTCCGTGCCCAACGCCGGCGACGAGTTCCGCGTGTTTGAGGACGAGCGCGAGGCTCGCGCCCTTGCCGACGAGCGTTCGCTCAAGGCCCGTATCGAGGAGCAGAGCCGCGTCAAGCACGTCACGCTCGAGAACCTCTTCGAGACCATCGCCGACGCCGAGGTCAAGGAGCTCAACCTGATCATCAAGGCCGACGTCCAGGGTTCCATCGAGGCCCTTCAGGACTCGCTCGACAAGATGGATCAGTCCGAGGTTCGCATCAACACGATTCACTCCGCTGTCGGCGCCATCAACGAGACCGACGTGGTCCTGGCCGACGCCTCCAACGCCATCATCATCGGCTTTGGCGTCCGTCCCGACGGTAAGGCCCGCTCCGCCGCCGAGCGCGAGGGCGTCGAGATCCGTTGCTACGACGTCATCTACAAGTGCCTCGAGGAGCTCGACGCCGCCCGTATCGGCATGCTCAAGCCCACCGAGGTCGAGGTCGCCACGGGTACCGCGACCGTCCTTGACACCTTCAAGGTGCCCAAAGTCGGTATCGCCGCCGGTGTCCGCGTCGAGGAGGGCGAGATCGCCGCGACCGATTCCGTGCGCCTGGTGCGCGACGGTATCGTGGTCTTCAACGGCAAGATCGCCTCGATGCGCCACTACAAGGACGAGGCCAAGAGCCTCAAGAGCGGTTCCGAGGGCGGCATTGGCCTGGAGAACTTCCAGGACATCAAGCCCGGCGACCAGATCGAGGGTTACCGCATCGACCAGGTTGCCCGTACCGAGTAGGGGGTAGCGCTATGAAGCAAACGCAGGCAACCCGCCGTCTGGGCGAGCAGCTTCGCGAGAAGCTCGGTTATATCCTGCTCTTTGAGGTTTCCGATCCGCGTCTCGACCTAGTTACTTTGACCGCGGTCGAGGTCGCGGTGGACCGTTCGTTCGCGCGTGTGTACGTGTCGTGCGATGCGAGCCGCTACGATGAGGTCATGGAGGCGCTCGCAAGCGCCAAGGGCCGTATTCGCAGCCTGTTGGCTCGCTCGCTCGATTGGCGTGTCACGCCCGAGCTCGATTTTCGCATCGATCGCTCGACCGATGAGGCCGAGCGCATCACGCGTGCGCTGGAAAACGTTCCCGCCACGCTTGCGATCGAAAAGGACGAGGACGGCTATCCGATAGCGGATGCCGCCCAGGAGGCAGCTTTAGATGACTAATTCCGCCGACCTCGCCTCGTGCGAGTCTGCAGATATTCAGCGACGCATCCTCGAGCTCATCGAGGGTGCGTCCTCCATTGCGATTTCGGGACATACTTCTCCCGATGGCGATGCCTTGGGCTCCGTGCTGGGTCTGGGCCTCTCGCTCATGAAGTTTTTCCCCAACAAGGACATTGCCCTGCTGCTGGCAGACGATGACCCGGTTCCGCGCATCTACCGCTTTATGGAGGGCGCTGACCGTCTGGTGCCGGCATCTGCGTATACCGGCAATCCGGACCTGTTCATCTCTGTGGACGTGCCGGTCGTCGAGCGTCTGAATAACTCCGCCGAGGTGCTCCGCCGCTCGTCGCATGTGGTGTGCTTCGATCATCATCCGGCGCGTGAGGAATTTGCCGAGCTGAGCCTGAGGTGCGTCGGCGCCGCGGCCTGCGCCATGATCATCGACCGCTTTTTGGACAATTGCGGCATTGTGGCTCGCGATGGTGTCGCGACCTGCCTGCTGTGCGGCCTGGTGACCGATACCGGTCGTTTTCAGTACCAAAATGCCGATGCCGCTGCGTTCCATGCCGCCTCGCGCCTGGTCGCGCACGGTGCCGATCCGGCGCGCGTTGCGCTCGAGGTCTACCAGAGCATGCGCGTAGAGTTCTTGCATCTCAAGTCCATCGTTATGGGCCGCATCAAGACCGTGGCGCACGGTCGCGTGGCATATAGTTATGCGTACCAGAGCGACCTTGAGGCCTGCGGCGTCACTTCGGATGAGTGCGACGGCCTGGTCGATGTGGTGCGTTCGGTGATGGGCGTTGAGGTCTGTCTGTTTCTAAAGGGCATCGACGGCGATACCAAGGTACGCGGTAACCTGCGCTCCAAGGGTGACCTCGATGTGTCCGAGATCGCTGCCAACTTTGGCGGTGGCGGGCATCATGCCGCCGCCGGCTTTTCCAACAACGGAACGATTCGCGAGACGCTCGCCGTGGCACTTCCCATGCTGGCCGAGCTGGTGGGGGAGGATCCCGCTTCGGTGACCGTCGAGCTCTAACTTATTGGATGGTACATGGCTCGTCGAACGCCTTCTCAATTGAATATGCTGCTCGCCGTCGATAAGCCGGTGGGCTGCACGTCCCATGACGTGGTCTCGCAATGCCGACGCGCCCTCCATGAGCGGCGCGTCGGCCATGCCGGTACGCTCGATCCGATGGCTACCGGGCTGCTTGTGGTCTTTGTTGGCCGGGCGACCCGCGCCGTTGAGTTTGCCGAGGGGCACGACAAGCGCTATCTTGCCTCGCTGCGCCTCGGCGTCACAACGGACACGCAGGACACCACCGGGAACGTGCTGAAAATTGGGGACGCGTCAGGCGTTGATGAGGCGGCATTGAGAGCAGTGCTCGACCGCTTCACCGGAGAACAGCTCCAGACGCCGCCGATGTACTCGGCGATAAAGGTGAACGGACGCAGGCTCTATGATATTGCCCGCAGCGGCGGTGAGGTCGAACGCGC
>USKL01000179.1 GCA_900555225.1 uncultured Collinsella sp. | reverse complement strand
AAAATGAACCTGTCCCTTTTTGGTAGGTTTTAGAGCTCCACGCTTTCGGCGCCGTTGATGGTTAGGTTTCGCTCGTAGAAGGCGGTGAGGGCGCGGATGGCGTACATCACGTCGCGCACGCCGCCGGTCTCGTAGCTCGAGTGCATGGCCAGCTGCGGCAGGCCCACGTCCACGGCATGCATGCTCGCCTGCATGTTCGACAGATTGCCCAGCGTAGAACCGCCAGCCATATCGCTCTTGTTGGCGAAGGCCTGCGTGGGTACGTCGGCGTCATCGCAAATAGCCTGGAACACCGCGCGGCTAAAGGCATCGGTGCAGTAGTGCTGGTTGGCGGCTTCCTTGATGACGATGCCGCCGTTGAGCACGACCTGGTTGCGGGCATCGCACTTCTCGGCGTGGTTGGGGTGCACGGCATGTGCATTGTCGCAGCTCACGAGCATCGAGGCAGCAAGCGCACGGTGGTACGATTCGTCGTCAAAGCCCAGCGAGCCGTTAATGCGGCGCAGTGCATCGGCCAAGAACGTCGACATGGCGCCCTGCTTGGTCTCGGAGCCAACCTCCTCGTTATCAAAGCAGCAAAAGACCGAGACGTCGTGCGCGTTCTCGGCGCCCAAAAATGCCTGCAGCGAGGTATAGGCACAGGCCAGGTCGTCAAGCTTAGGCGTCGAGATAAACTCATCGGCCCAACCCCAAATGCGCGCATCCTGACGATTGACCAGGAACAGATCGCGGCCCAAAATTTGCTCGGGCTCAACGTCCAGTTCGTCGGCGATCAGAGCATCAAAGTCGCCCTGCTTAAGGTCACCGGCGCTGATGAGCGGGCACAGGTCGACAGCACGATTAGGCGCAAAGCCCTCGTTAACGCCGCGGTTCATGTGGATGGCAAGGCTCGGGATAATAGCGACCTCGCGCTCGGTGGCAAGCAGGCGGCTCTCAATACGGTCGCCCTCGCGTACCAGCACGCGGCCCGCGAGTGCCAGCGGACGGTCGAACCAGGTGTAGTCGATCATGCCGCCGTAGGCCTCGGTGTTCAGGCGCAGCGTCTCGCCCGCGCCGTCGAGCTCGGGCACGGCCTTAACCTTAAACGTCGGCGAGTCGCCGTGCGACGCCGTCAGCTGAAAATGGTAGTCGCCGGCAACGCCGTCCTCGCCCCACGTAGCAGCCAGGTCCTCGCCCACCTTAAAGGCGATAACGCTCGAGGTGTTGCGCTGCGTGTAATAACGCCCGCCCGGCTCGATGTCCCACGCCGCGTTCTCGGACAGGTAGGTAAAGCCCGCCTCGTCGAGCTCGTCCATAATGGTCGCCGCCGTATGGAACATGCTGGGGCATGCCTCGATAAAGTCGATAAGGTCGTTGGCGGCCTCGATATCATCGGCCGTCACATGCGCGCGCTCGGACGTTTCCTGATCCGTCATGCTCTCCCCTTTCGCTGGGTTGATGGTCCCTTCCAGCATACCCCGCCGCGCCAGCGCTGCACTCTTCATTCCGTGTTTAATCCCGCACCGCTCACCAAGTTGAGCCATCATGCCCGTGCACCTTTTGCGACAATTACGCTAACAGGACGAGAGGAGCCGCCATGAAGCCACGTAACATTGCCATCGCCTGCGGTGTCGCGGGAGTCGCCGTCGGCCTTGCCGCTGCCACCGGTATCGTTTATCACAAGCAAATCAAGTCCGCCGCGTCGCTCAAACGCTTGACCGGCTACGCGGATGGCTATGACCTGTACGCAATCGACATCGCCTACGACTACGATCTTGATCGCATCATCGCCGCTGGCGTGCGCGACGACCAGGCCTACATCGATGCCGTGGTGGCGCAGGTGCTGCCCGGTGTGCCGGTACATGTCCAGGCGCCCCAGTTTGCCTGCAGCGCTTTTGTCGCCGTAGATGCCGAAGGCCGCGTGCGCACCGGTCGCAATTACGACTTTAAAGACGACACCTCGGCGCTGCTGGTGCGCAATCACCCACGCGGCGGCTATGCCTCCATCGGCTTTGCGGCCCTCAATAACCTGGGCGCCAACACTCCACTTGACTCCGCCGCCGGACGCGCCGCCGCACTCATGGGCCCGTTTGCCCAGCTCGACGGTGTTAACGAATGCGGCGTGTCCATTGCCGTACTCACCTTGGATTCCAAGCCCTGTGACCAGGACACGCAACGCCCCGTCATCAACACTTCGCTCGCCATCCGTCTGGTGCTCGACCGCGCGGCTACCACGCAAGAGGCCGTCGACCTACTTTCCGCCCACGACATGCACGCCATGGCCGGACGCGATTACCACTTCTTTATCAACGACGCCGCCGGTGACGCACGGGTGGTGGAGTGGGATCCGCGCGATCCCGACCGCGCATGCAAGGCGACGCCCGTGCGCCAGGTCACGAACTTCTACGCCTGCTATGGTGACGAAGTGCTGCCCAACCAAAAGAATGGCGAGCTGGGCCATGGTAAAGAGCGCGCCGTCGCAATCGCCGATGTCCTCGACGCCCATGCCGGCGCCCAGGACGAAACGATTGCCTGGGAAGCCCTGCGTGCCGCAGCGCAAGAGCCCAATCCGGAAGATATCACCAGCAACACGCAATGGTCGGTCGTCTTTGACAATACCGAGCCCGCTGCCGCCATCACGCTGCGCCGTCACTGGGGCAACGTCGATGCCTTCGCACTGTAAGGAGCCAGGCCCGTCGACCTTACGTTCCCTGACGTTGCTTACATTTCCATACGCTTGAGCTAACACGTTTTACCCCCGTATCAACAGTGTGCGGGGGTAAACTTATGCGCATGTTATAACTTGCCCGGAAGGATTCATCATGCTCAGGATCGGTCTTCTTACCAGTGGCGGCGACTGCCAGGCGCTCAACGCCACCATGCGCGGCATCGTCAAAACGCTTATGACCAATAGCGAAGAACCTATCGAGATCTACGGTTTTGAGGACGGCTACCAGGGCCTTATCTACAGCAGGTTCCGCGTCATGACGCCCGCCGATTTTAGCGGCATCCTCACCCGCGGCGGCACCATCCTGGGCACGAGCCGCACACCGTTCAAGCGTCTGGACATTCCCGAGGCTGACGGCGTCGAGAAGGTGCCGGCGATGGTCCACACCTATCACAAGCTGCAGCTCGACTGCCTGTTTATGCTGGGCGGTAACGGCTCCACCAAGACCGCCAACCGCCTGCGCGAAGAGGGCCTCAACGTTATCGCCCTGCCCAAGACCATCGATAACGACACCTGGGGCACCGAGCTGACGTTTGGCTTTACGAGCGCCATCGACGTCGCCACCAAGTGCATCGACGACATCCACACTACCGCCTCGAGCCACGGCCGCGTGTTTGTCATCGAGATCATGGGCCACAAGGTTGGCTGGATCCCGCTGTACGCCGGCGTCGCGGGCGGCGCGGATGTCATCTTGATTCCCGAGATTCCCTACGACATGGATAACGTCATCAAGACCATCGAGCATCGCATGGAGACCGGCAGCCGCTTTACCATCGTGGCCGTCGCCGAGGGCGCCATCTCCAAGGAGGACGCAGCGCTATCCAAGAAGGAGTACAAGAAGAAGCTCGCCGAGCGCACGAGCCCCTCGATTGTCTACGACATCGCCAAGGAGATCGAAGCCAAGACTGGTCGCGAGACCCGCGTCGCCATCCCCGGCCACACGCAGCGCGGCGGCCAGCCCGACGCCCAGGACCGCATCTTTGCGACCCAGTGCGGCGTCGAGGCAGCGCTCGGCTGTCTGCGCGGCGAGTTTGGCTACATGATTGCCCTGCGCGACGGCAAGATGTGCCACATGCCGCTCGAGGAGGTCGCCGGCAAGCTCAAGTATGTCGATCCCCAGAGCGACCTGGTGCGCGAGGCCAAGGCGTTGGGCATCAGCTTCGGCGACGAATAGCCTCGGCCGAAATTCATCCCATCGGGCCCTCCGACCCCGCCCGACGT
>USKL01000178.1 GCA_900555225.1 uncultured Collinsella sp. | reverse complement strand
GTTTACGCCGGGCGTAAGCTTGAGTACAAATACGCGCGGGTCGATGCTGTCGTAGAAACGCACCGGGTTTTCGCCCTGATGAGTGCCGTGGAGCCCGTTGCGCACGATGCGGTCGTTGCGGATGTAGGCAATGGGCGGATAGTTGACGCTAATGAACGCGTTAAAGCTCATGGTGCGCTGCTTGCGGGCTCGCGTGCCGGCAATGGCGACGCCGCCAAACACGATCGATACGTCGTGCGAGTGCTCGTCGAGCGCATAGAGCAGGCTCTGGTACAGGTTGAGTTTGGCATCAGTAAAAGGGTTGCCCATGGGCTTTTGCGAGCCGGTGAGCACGATGGGCTTGGGGCTGTCCTGAATCAGATAGGAAAGCGCCGCCGCGGTGTAGCTCATGGTGTCGGTGCCGTGCAGAATCACGAAGCCGTCGTGGTCGGCATAACCCTCGACGATGACGTCGCGGATACGCATCCAGTCACTGGGGCGCATATTGGTGCTGTCGATGTTCATGGGCTGCACGACGTCGAGCTCGCAGAGGCCCGAGATCTCGGGGACGCTCTGGGCGAGCTCCTCACCGGTCAGGGCGGGGGAGAGGCCGTTGCCGTCCTCGGTCGATGCGATGGTGCCGCCCGTGGCGATGAGAAGGATGCGCTTCATGCTGGTATTCCTATCGTA
Organism: uncultured Collinsella sp.; assembly: GCA_900555225.1. Classification (GTDB taxonomy): domain Bacteria; phylum Actinomycetota; class Coriobacteriia; order Coriobacteriales; family Coriobacteriaceae; genus Collinsella. The sequence continues at coordinate 3,338 of USKL01000178.1, read as the reverse complement.
TTTGCCGCCGCAGAGGCGGAGTCGTTCGGCAGTATTGTGGCACAGGGCGTCCAATGTTCAAACGTATTACATCATCTGTAACGTTTGAAAACACTTCAATTGCCGTCAAATAGGGGCCCAGGTCGTGCGTTTGCCGTGCGCTGATGGCTGCGAGGGGCGAGAAACCCCATATAACGTGTACACTATGGAGGTTATTTTCGTTCATTCACGCGGGCGGGCACCGGCTCCCCGCCAACAAGAGGGGGAACCATGGATCAAAAGGCTTCCGCAAAGGTCCTCGTACTCGACTTTGGTGCGCAGTACGGTCAGCTCATTGCTCGTCGCGTCCGCGACCTCAACGTGTATTCCGAGATCGTCCCCTGCGACATCTCGGCCGACGAGATTCGCGAGATGAACGCCTCTGCGCTCATCCTTTCCGGCGGCCCGGCCTCTGTGTATGCCGAGGACGCTCCGTCCATCGATCCCGCCATCTTTGACCTGGGCCTTCCCGTTCTGGGCTTTTGCTACGGCCATCAGATCACGGCCGTGACGCTCGGCGGCAAGGTCGGCCATTCCGAGGTGGGCGAGTACGGCCGCGCCACCATCACGCGCACGGCCGGCGCCAAGCTCTTTAACTCCACGCCCATGGAGCAGACTGTGTGGATGAGCCACCGCGATGCCGTTTCCGAGGTGCCCGAGGGCTTTACCGTTACCGCCAGCACCGACGTGTGCCCGGTTGCTGCCATGGAGTGCGTCGAGCGCAAGATCTTCACCACGCAGTTCCACCCCGAGGTCAAGCACTCCGAGTACGGTCAGCAGCTGCTGAGCAACTTCCTGTTTGAGATCTGCGGTCTGGAGCCCAACTGGAGCATGGACAACCTGGTCGAGACCATGACGGCCGAGTTCCGCGAGAAGGTCGGCGACGACCGCGTGATTCTGGCCCTGTCCGGCGGCGTCGACTCCTCCGTCGTGGCTGCGCTGGGCGCTCGCGCCGTGGGCAAGCAGATGACCTGCGTGTTCGTCAACCACGGCCTGCTGCGCAAGGGCGAGCCCGAGCAGGTTGAAGAGGTCTTCACCAAGCAGTTTGACGTCGACTTTATCCACGTTCACGCCGAGGACCGCTATGCCGAGCTTTTGGCCGGCGTGACCGAGCCTGAGGAGAAGCGCCGCATCATCGGTACGCAGTTCTGGAAAGAGTTCTTCGCCGTTGCGCAGCAGCTCGAGACCGATGGCAAGCCGGTCAAGTATCTGGCTCAGGGCACCATCTACCCCGACATCATCGAGTCCGGCGCTCGCAAGACGGGTGGCAAGACGGCCACCATCAAGAGCCATCACAACTTGATCCCGTTCCCCGAGGGCGTGCACTTCGACCTCATCGAGCCGCTCGACCACTTCTTTAAGGACGAGGTCCGCGCGCTTGGTCTGGCGCTGGGCCTGCCGGGTCACATCGTGTTCCGCCAGCCTTTCCCGGGCCCGGGTCTGGCCATCCGCATCATCGGCGCGGTCGACAAGGAGAAGCTCGAGATCCTCAAGAACGCCGACGCTATCGTGCGCGAGGAGCTGGATGCTTACAACCAGCGTCTGTTTGAGCAGACCGGCGAGCGCAACTCCGAGCACAGCTGCTGGCAGTATTTCGCGGTCCTGCCCGACATTAAGTCCGTCGGCGTTATGGGCGACGAGCGCACCTACCAGCGCCCGATCATCCTGCGCGCCGTCGAGTCCAGCGATGCCATGACCGCCGACTGGGCCAAGCTGCCCTACGACGTCCTGGCGAGGATCTCCGGCCGCATCGTTGCCGAGGTTCCCGGCGCCAACCGCGTGTGCTACGACATCACGTCCAAGCCGCCCGCGACCATCGAGTGGGAGTAGGACGACAGGGTTCTGACCTGCGATTTTGAGTGCCGCACTATGCCGCTGAGTTTCGTTTCGTACGAGAGTCATGACAAAGCCACCAGCGACGGAGATGAGTAAAAGCGATTAAAGAGCCTCCGTTCCCTGTGTTGGGACGGAGGCTCTTTCTTTGCCGTTTTACTCCCTTGTCTCCGTTCGGGGATTATTTCTTGCTCATTTAGGGCTATTCGCGCTGAAAGATTTTGACTAGCTTGGTGTCCTTTATTTCGTAGACAATGTCTGCGACGTTCTCGACCAGCCTCTTATCGTGGGAGACGAACACTATCGTTCCGGCATAGGCGCTCATCATCTGCTCGAGGGCTTCGGCGCTCTTGATGTCCAGGTAATTTCCAGGCTCGTCCATGAGCAAGATGTTGTATCTGCCCAGCAGCATCTTCGCGAGTAGCAGCTTGATGACTTCGCCTCCCGAGAGAACGCCAACGTCCTTTGTCAGGTCGCGCGGTCCGATTCCCATAGAGGCGAGGATGCTTCGGATTTCGGTCATGCTGTACTCGCAACCATCCTGCATGAACGAGATCGCAGACTGACGGGCGTCGAACTTGTAGCCTGTTTGCTCGAAGTAACCGATCTCTGCCTTGGGAGAGATGTTGATACCGTCGGCGCGTCGAGCGATTGCCTTCAGCAGGCTGGTCTTTCCTGTACCGTTGCCACCGGTGATGGCCACTTTGGCACCGAGCGGTATCTCGAATTTCGCGTGGTCATAGAGCATGCAGTTGCCGAAGCTCAAGCTGAAATCGTCTGCCGAGATGGGAAATTTACTATGCAGTTCCAGGGCCTTGCTCTGGCGGAACCGCACGGTGCGAATGCTGTCAGGGGCCTCAATCCCTTCGAGCGCTTCGAGGCGCTTCTCCATGTTCTTAGCCGCCTGGTACATCCTCTTCTGTTTGGTGCCGGTTGCTTTCTGATGTCCCAATCGACCTGCATTCTCGTTGCTTTTCTTTGCGCCCTTCTGCTTGGCGTCGACCTGCCGTGCTTTTTTCCGTTGTTTTTCGATGGCGGCTTCAAGGCGCTCGCGCTCGCGCATCGCCTCTTCGTATCGAGCCGCCTGAACTTTGCGTTCTTCTTCTTTCTGTCGCAGATAGTCGGAGTAGTCACCCCAGAATTCGGAAATACCGCCGTCTTTGAGCTCCCAGATCTTGTCCACTACCTGATCGAGAAAATAACGGTCATGGCTCACAATGAGCAGGGCTCCATCAAATGCCTTGAGTTGTCCGACGAGAAGGCTGATGCCGTCTTGGTCGAGGTGGCTCGTAGGCTCATCAGCAAAGATCGCGCTTGCATGCTGGGAGAGCGCAGAGGCAATCTTGGCGCGTGTCTCCTCTCCGCCGCTCATCGTCTCCTGCGCCACTCCGGCGACGTTGAGACGGGAGAGCATCTCACCACTGCCCTGAGCCGCATCAAGGTCGAGTTCATCGAGTTGGCCGATGAGGGCAATGCTGCCGAAACGC
>USKL01000177.1 GCA_900555225.1 uncultured Collinsella sp. | reverse complement strand
CCACGGTGCGGGTCTTGCAGGCGGCGCACAGCAGAATATCTGCCGGGTCGCGGCCGGCTTCACGGGCGGCAGCGGCCATATTTTCACGGATGTGGGCCACATTTTCGGCCATCATTGTCAGTTGTTCCTGTGTCAGCATGGTTCACATCTTCTGGTAAACGGCGCGGCTGCCGCCGATGTATTTCGGCCGCGTGCGCGCGCAAAGAATGCCGGCCTCGCCGATGCGGGCCAGACTGAGCCGCACGGGGACGGCCACAGGCCGCAGATGCATGCCGATGAGTGTGCCGCCGATGTCAATGCCCGCGCCCGCGCGGATGTTCTCCACCAGTACGGGGTCCGCCATGTGCGCATATGCGGCGGTGGCAAAGGAACCGCCCGCGTGGGGCTGAGGCACGGCGTTTACCGTTTCCGCCCACGGCGGAAGCGCCGCCCGTTCCACAACGATGGCGCGGTTCAGGTGCTCACAGCACTGCGCGGCCAGCCAGATGCCGTTTTCGGCCAGCACTGGGGCAATGCCCGCGTACACGCGCCCCTTTAAAGCACTGGGCGCCCAACCCCGGTGAGGGCCGACAGCATCGGCTCTCCCCTCTTTTGGACCCGCGCATATTGCCACTTGTCGGCGCAATTCCAGCCCTCAGAATGGGACACATGGCCCACCCGAGCGAGCCGCTCGCGCGTACAGTAAAGGCAGGTAATCCATGGGCGGTTACAGATCGAGGAGGACACGACCATGAAAAAGAAGGCCTTTGCGATTCTCACCCTCTGCATCAGTCTCTTTGCCGCAGTTGCCTTGGTGGGTTGCGGTGGCAGCGACGGCGCTACCGGCAGCAGTGGTGGCGGTGGAGCGGAAAAGCCAGCCGTGGATATGAGGACCGACTTCATTTGGTTTAAGGTCGAGGTCCCCGAGGGCGTCGAGATCACCGACGTCGCAGGCGACACCGCCGACAGGGCCCAGTTTAAGTTCACCGAGAGCGAGCACGCCAGCGACCGCTTCATCCCCGTCTTCGACTCTGACAAGAACGCCGACGAGCTGTTCGACTACGAGGCAAAGTGGAAGGCCAACTCCGGATGGACCGAGAGCGATCCCGTTAAGTACAACGGCAAGACCTGGCGCAGTGCCTACTTTACGCACTCGGGCGGCGTGACGACCGAGCACTTCACCGACGTTGACGGTGGCAGTGTGTATGTGCGCATCGACAACGTCGAGGAACACAAGGACGCCGTCGAGACCATGATGAAGTCTCTGGAGTTTGCCGACGACATCGCCGAGGCCAAGACCGAGGCCATGGACGTCAAGCTCGACGATATCGAGATCAAGCGTTAAGCGACTGGCGAGTGCAGCGGGAAACACAGGCGCAGTGCAAACAAGCGACGGTACCCCAGAGCTTCGTACCCAGGGAGGGCCGGTAAACCGACCCTCCCTTTCTTATGCCGGTAGCCAACGAACGCGAGGATGCCGGACGCCGGAACCGCTCCAAATGTAGCAACAGTACGAAAACGACAAGCACCCCAACACGTCCGCCCGCCGATTTATTGCGCCGCGCAGACAATTAAACCAGCATCTTTAAACATCTGAGCAGTATAGTGACCAAAACTATCGCATAACCGCACTCTACGAATGGAGAAGTTATGACCGAACACCGCGCCATCAGCCGCCGAGCATTTACGTTGGGCCTTGGACTCGCGGCGTTGTCGCCACTTGCAAGCCTGCCCGAAACCGCCATGCTGGGCATTAGCCCGCGGGCAGCCTTTGCGGACAGCACGGCCGGGCCAGCAGTCAGCCTCGACAATTTCGTCATTCGCCTTCGCCCCGCGGGCTATTTTCGTACCGCAAGCGTTAACGAAGACGGCAACGTCATCGGCAACGTCTGCCATCTGTTTAATGACGGCACGTCCAGCAAGCTCATCCTTGAGAACGTAACGACCAAGAATGACGATACAAACTGGTATGCTATCCGCACCTTGCTCAATTTCGAAGAGCATAAAAAGACGGGCTACAGCATTTGGTCGGTCGATGGCGACTCGGACAAAGACGGAAAGGTCATCCACGTATGGAGCGGCGAGTATGACAACAAGCCCAGCCGCGCTTTTGCGTTCGAGCGGCAATCAAACGGAACCTATATCATCCGAGACCGCACGGTCGAGAAAGAAACCGAGAAAAAAGACATTAAGTACCTGGCAATAGAATCGAACGGCGAAGACCAGGACAACAATAAGATCTGCCATAAGAGTAAGAGCATTCCGTGGGAGCTCGAACTTATCGGTTACGACATGAAAAAGAACGATGCCACGGTTAGCAGCCTCGACTGGATCACGTACAGCAGCTACGTCGATGGGCCATGTTGGATGAAATACGTCGACGACAACAAGTTCCTCGACGAGCTGAGCATCCCGGGTACGCACGATTCGGGCACCTGTAGCGTGGACAACGACACCGAGCCCCAATCCTCGCAAGTAAAATGCCAGCAGGATTACATTCCCACGCAGTTGCTCGAAGGCATTCGCTATTTTGATATCCGGCTCGGAAAGGGCGACAACCCCGGTATCGACCACGGTGATTACTACCTGCTCAAAAAAGACGCGTACTTTATGCATCTTTCCGATGTCATAGGCTACTTCAAAACGTTTTTGAACGAAAACCCGACAGAAGCGCTCATCATGCTTGTATCACGAGGCAACGACGAGGCTACCGACGAAAGTGTTACGACGGCTTTCGCCAAGGTTTTGGACGACAACCCCAAACTGTTCTATACGTCGAGCCGAATCCCCACGCTACACGAGGTGCGCGGAAAGATCGTTCTGCTGCGTCGATTTAGGCTCGCCGGCAACAGTGTAAGCGGCCACACGTGGGGCCTCGACCTTACCGAATGGGATGACAAGATCAAGGCTCACTCCGACAGCGCCACTATGTGTCTCGTCCAAGACGCGCGGGGCTTTGAAGCCGCGGGGGAAACAGGCGACAAAGAGCCCTATTGCACCAAGGTATACGCCCAGGACAAGTACAAACTCTCGGGAACCGACAAGCTCAGCTGGGTCGATAATGCGCTGAAGGAAACGACCGGGCGCACGCGCAACGAGGTAGATGTCGAGGACGATAACGGGGCCAAGGAGAAAGTCCTGGAGCGTTGCTGGTCTATCAACTACACCAGCTGCACGGGCTTGTCGCACGGAGGCAATCCTTTTACCTCGGCACGAGTAGTCAACGAGCATCTGTATAAGAGCCCGTACATCAATCCCAGCGGCATCGAGGATACAAAGTCAGATTACCTCAAGCACATTGGCATCATCGCATCCGACTTTGTTGATGCGGCGCTGGCCCGGAGCATCTATCAGCGCAATTACGATACGGAGCACAAGCAGACGGCTTCGTGCTACCTCCCAGCCCGCATGCACATGACATATGGCGACTCGCTGAGCGACGCCTCGCTCCAGGACGGCAAGACCGTTGGCGAGGGTCATTTCCGCCTCGTCGACAGCAGCAACGTACTCAACGTGGCGGCTTCGGGCCATGCGTTTGCCATCGAATATGTGGATGTCGACGCCTTGGGCAACGAGACCGTTACGGAGCTGCGGGGCTCCGTGCCCATCGATATCGATCCACGCGCGCTGACGCCCCATTTTGAGGGACTCGAAGGCCTTAAGGCCGGCGAAGACGTGCGCGCCAAGATTGCGGCATCACTCGAGGGCAAGCTCGAAACCGATGCCTGCACGGCCCAGCTCGAGTTTATGCACGGCGCGAACGGCGCTCCGGGCACAGCAATGGCCGAGGGCGAAACATTTGCCGCAGGAACGTACTGGGTGCGCGTGAACGGTCTCTTGGGCGACGCGGCGCAGAACTACACGCTCGCCAGCGACGGAGCCGCAAGCTTTACCGTAGCGGCCTCGGGCAGTGCAGGCGGCACCGGCAGCGGCACGGGTTCCAACGCAGACGGCGCCGACAAGAACGGCGGCGGCAACAAGAGCAAGGGCTCGACCGGAAAACTCGCCGACACGGGCGACGGATCTGGCGTTGCCGCCGGGCTCGCTGCCGCCGGAGATACAGCACCGTCCACCGCCGCAGAGGCAGCAGAAGAAGCAAGGCCGGTATCAGAAGCCAGGCCC
>USKL01000176.1 GCA_900555225.1 uncultured Collinsella sp. | reverse complement strand
CCGGCGGGCAGCCTCTGGACGCTACGGGTTCCCGAATCTACATCCTCGGCAACATAGACAACGCTTTCGCCCTGCTGGACGAAACATTCTGCTGTACGCCTCTGCTGCTCGATCCCGAAACGGCCCGCCAATACCGTATCGACTTCATGCAGGTCTATATTCACGAAAACCTGCACCGGCTCTCGCTTTCGGGCGAACTGCTCGACATGTTGCAGACGCTCTACGACAACGACGACTTCTACCGCACGCACGAAGACCGGGCACGCGCCTACGGCGAAGGCGGCAACGAGGCATTCGTCGTAGCGGCCGAACGGTATGTATCCCGCCGCCTGGGGCGCATCGACGACAAGCAGGTATTGGACGAATTTCTCGTTTATTGCGACGGCACGCACGTATTGGCGCCAATCGTTTACCGCTATCTGCCCGACCTGCGGAACGGAGAGTCCTTCGACGGCTTTCTCCGCCGGCTGTTCGACCGCCGCATCCGGCCGGGCAAAGTCGAAAGCCAATACCGCCGGGCTATGAAAAAACTCGCCGGAACCCGGAAATCCGAACCAACGGCGGCGGAAACCCGGTCCCGAACCCAAAATCCGTAACGCCATGCTGCTGCACGACAAACTCAAACCCTACCGTCTGATCCTGGCCTCGCAATCACCGCGACGACAGCAACTGCTCGCCGAGAGCGGGCTGCCGTACGAACCGGCCCCCCGGTACGACTGTCAGGAGGTCTATCCCGCGACGCTGGCCGCGACGCTTGGCGAGGGCCAGGTTCTCGGCGATCTGCATGTCGGCAGCGGTACCGCGCATGGGGTCCTGAAACACGCGGCCCAGGTACTTGGCGCGCTGCGACTCGCTCAGGCGCGAGATGTCGGTGCCGTCGAGCTCAATAACGCCCGAATCGAGCGGGTACACGCCGGCGATCATGTTGAGCAGCGTGGACTTGCCGGCGCCGTTGCCGCCGATCACGGTTACAAAGTCGCCGTCATTCAGGGTGAGGTCGACGCCGGTGAGCGCGCGCTTCTCGGTGACGGTGCCCTTGTTAAAGGTCTTCTTGACGTGCGAGAGCTTAAGCATCTGCCTCATCCCCCTTCGTGTAGGAGCTGCGGAGCTTATAGCGCTCCCAAACCACGGGCACGCACAGGGCCACAGCGACAATCACGGCGGAGAGCAGCTTCATGTCGTTGGCGTCCATGCCCAACTGCAGCACGATGGCGCGGATAAGGAAGTACACCACGGAGCCAAAGACGGCGGAGGCAAGACGGACGCTAAACTGCGTGAGGCCGCCGGGCAGCAGACGGCCGAGCACCTCGCCGATAACAATGGCGGCAAGACCGATAACGATGGCACCGGTGCCCATACCAATGTCGGCATACTTTTGGCTCTGGCAGATGAGCGCGCCCGAAAGGCCGATGAGGGCGTTGGAGAGCACGAGGGCGATCATCTTGGTGGAGTTGGTGTTGACGCCCAGAGCGCGGATCATGTACTCGTTGTTGCCGGTGGCTCGCAGCGCCGAGCCGATCTCGGTGCCAAAGAACCAATACAGGATGGCAACGATAGCCACGGCGAGCAGGATGCCCAAGATGATGGCAACGGTGGACTGCGGCAGACCGGTCATATTGCTGACGGCCGAGAACACGGTGCCCTTGGCAAGAATGGGCGTATTGGACTTGCCCATGATGCGCAGGTTGATTGACCACAGACTGATCTGGGTGAGGATTCCGGCGAGGATCGCGGGAATCTCAAAGACGGTGGTCAAAATGCCCGTGACGGCACCCGCGATGGCGCCGGCGCACATACCGGCCAGCACGGCGAGCAGCGGGTCGACGTTGTTATTGACGATGAGCACAGCGCAGACGCAGCCGCCGAGGGCAAAGCTGCCGTCGCAGGTCATATCGGGAATGTCGAGCAGGCGGAACGTGATAAACACGCCAAGCACCATAATGCCCCAGAGGACGCCCTGCGAAACGGCGCCCTGCAATGCAATGAGCATGCTTCATACCTCCTAGGATAGGGTGGACACGTGATTTTCCATAATAGCGGTAACAATGCATAGAAGAGCTGCGGACAGACGTTTTGTTTTACCTGAAACAAGCAGGGCGGACGCCGGTCTACAGCGCCCGCCCCTGTGGCTCAGATATTGAATAACGCGGCTAAAGCGCGAGCACGGGCTCTAGACGCATGCCGCGTATGGCATTACGCGTCCAGAGCGGAAAGGTCGATGCCCAGGGCCTCGGCCATCTCGTCGTTCTTGACGACGACCAGGTCCTTGCTCGAGAGGTGCTTGATCGGCATATCCTCGGGCTTGGCCTCGCCCTTCAGGATCTTAACGGCCATCTCGCCCGCGGCGTAGCCCAGGTCCTCGTAATTGATGGAGAGGGTGAACAGGCCGCCGGCCATGCACATACCCTCCTCGCCAGTCACGAAGGGAAGCTTGTTTTCCTTGCAGATCTGGCCGACCTGCGAGGCACCCGCGGCGATGGTGTTGTCGGTGGGGGAGTACAGCGCGTCGACCTTGCCCACGGCAGACTCGACGACGGACTGAATCTCGTTGGAGCTCGAGACGGTGAAGTCAGTGTACTCGAGGCCCAGCTTGTCGAGCTCCTTCTTGGCGGCCTTGATCTGGACGTCGGAGTTGGACTCGGCGGTGCAGTAGAGCAGGCCGACCTTTTTAACGTCGGGCAGGACCTTCTGCATCATCTCGAGCTGCTCGGCGACCGGGGTGAGGTCGGAAGCGCCCGTGACGTTGGTGCCGGGCTTGTCGTTGTCCTGGACCAGGCCGGAGGCGGCGTAGTCGGTGATGGCGCAGCCCACGATGGGGATATCGGCCGTGGCGCCGGCGGCAGCCTGCGCGGCGGGCGTGGCGATGGCATAAATCAGGTTGACGTTGTCGCCCACAAACTTGTCGGCAATGGACTTACACGTGGACTGGTCGTTCTGGGCGTTCTTCTGGTCGATCTTGACCTTAAGGCCGCTCTCCTTGATGGCCTTGACAAAGCCGTCGTTGGCGGCATCGAGTGCGGAGTGCTCGGTGAGCTGCAGAACGCCGATGGTGTAGTCGGAACCGGCGGCTGCGGAGCCGGAACCAGAGTTGCCGCCGCATCCGGCGAGCGGGGCGAGCGCGAGCAGGCCGGCGGAGACCAGAAGGCTCCTGCGGCTGATGGTGATGTCCTTCATATCATTACCCCCAGTATAAAAATGGCTGGAAACACTGCACTGGGACAAAGTGCAAGTGGAACTATAGTAGCGCTGATGTCCATTTTTACAACAGCCTGGCGGGTTTTTTAATACAGAATCGGATGGGCGGTACGGGTAGTCGAATGGGCGGCGGAGGGTCCTATGCGGCGGAGGAGGCGTCGTCCTCGTCTAGGGCGGCGAAGAGCTTCTTGCCGTCGAGGAGACGTGTGGTGACGTTTCTCATTCGGCCAATCTCTACGGTACGCAACGTGTCATCGGCGCCTCGGGCGTCATAGACCGTTCCCAGCAAATAAGAGATGCCGTCTCGTTGCTTGATGGCAAAGGGACGGAGTGTCATCCGTGCTGCTTCGGTTTCGCCGCGTGTCGTGACGCTCGAAATATCAAAACTCACCGTGGTTCCGTGGTCGATGGCCTGCTCGACGAGCTCGCACGTGTCGATGCGCTTGATGGGCGTGCGTGTTGCCTTGGTAGCCTTGCTGCCTGCGCTTGGAGCGGGTTCGGGTGTATCGAGGTAGCCGCGAACGTCGGCGCTCGCCATGGCAACTAAGTGCTGCGCCATGCTCTTGCGGATAGCGATAGGTGTGGAGCGGTTGCGCATGACCATACCGTGGAGCCGGATGATCTCTTCATCGGTGAGCGGGCGGGTAAGAAGTTTGTAGCCCACGCCGCGTTTGTACTCAATTTCGTATCCGGCATGGCGAAGCGCGGAGATGGCGGTGTAGATGCTGCGCCGCGCCGCCGAGATGGGCATGCGGGCGGGGTCGTCGGGATGGGCGAGGCGCCGGATCAACTCATCGGAAAGCATGGCCTTGTCCTCGCCGGTGTTTTCGCTTAATAGTTGCAGGATGCGAACGGCGCGATAGGCCGCCATCGAGGCGGCGCCTCTAGTCGTGGTGTCGTAGGTTTCAACAGCGGCTTCGGTCATCGTGCCCACGTCCTTTCCGTTTTGGGTGGCGACGGT
>USKL01000175.1 GCA_900555225.1 uncultured Collinsella sp. | reverse complement strand
CCGACGAGCAGTTCAAGGCGTACCTCAAGAAGGTTCGCGACATGGTCGAAGGTCCTTACACCGAATGGCAGAAGGAGATCGAGGTAACCAACACGTTCCCCGAGAAGTTCTACCAGTCCAACATCGACAACGACATCTATCGTTACTCTCTCCCTGTAGAGTACGGTGGATGGGGCCTCTCCGAGAAGGAAATCCTGCAGGTTCAGGAGCCGAGCGCATACAACGAGGACCTCACGTATGCGCATGTCGGCCGCGACATCTCCTGCAATCTGGGTTCGCTCAACATCGCTAAGACGATGGATGGCGGCTTGGGCCACACGGTGGAGACGGCGATCCGCGCACTCACCTCGGTGGCCGAGCACACCAGCATCAACGCGGTGCCCTCGATTCGCCGCGCCAATGAGGAGGGCCACGCCATCGGCCTCGGCCAGATGAACCTGCACGGCTTCCTGGCCCGCGAAGGCATCCACTACGGCTCCGAAGAAGGCCTCGACTTCACCGACATGTACTTCATGACGGTCGCCTACCACGCCTACCGCGCCTCGCACGCGCTTGCCGTGGAGCATGGCCGCGCGTTCGCCAGCTTCGCTACGAGCGACTACGCCAAGCCGGCCGGCCAGGGCAACTACTTCGACAAGTACACCGATGGTCGTCGTTCGCTCACCCCGCGCACCGAACGGGTCCGTGCGCTGTTCGAGCAGTACGGCATCGCGATTCCGACTGCGGCCGATTGGGAGGCCCTGCGCGACGCGATTCTGAAGGATGGCATTTACAACCAGAACCTGCAGGCCGTGCCGCCCACCGGCTCGATCTCGTACATCAACCATTCCACGAGCTCGATTCACCCGATCGCCTCCAAGATCGAGATTCGCAAGGAAGGCAAGATTGGGCGCGTGTACTACCCGGCCGCCTACATGACCAACGACAACCTTGAGTACTATAAGGACGCCTACGAGATTGGCTGGAAGGCCATCGTCGACACGTACGCCGAGGCCACCCAGCACGTGGATCAGGGACTGTCGCTGACGCTGTTCTTCCCGGACACCGCCACCACCCGCGACCTCAACAAGGCTCAGATCTACGCTTGGCGCAAGGGCATCAAAACCCTCTACTACATCCGCATCCGCCAGCAGGCGCTGGAAGGGACCGAGGTGCAAGGCTGCGTCTCCTGCACGCTCTGAGGAATCGGTGGATGATGTATGCGTATACCGCCTTTCTTCGGCGCTCGACGTACCTTCGTACGCCTTCGGCCTCAGACGGCGGTCTCCGCACGCATTGAACAACCAGAGAGCCGTTGTTACTCCCCTCACTCGGCTAACGCCGACAGCTCCCCTCAGAGAGGGGAGCTGGCCGCGAAGCGGACTGAGGGGGGCTCCACCATCTAAGGAACCAACAATGTCACGAACCGTCTATAGAGCACTGCTCCGGCTGACCGCGCCGGAGGAGTTCGAAAACAAATCCAACGACGATAACGACAACGAGTAAAAGGAACACTACTCATGGCACCTATCTCCATTCCGCGCAAACCGCTGAAACTCATCGACCGCGTCTCCGCAATCAACTGGAACCGCCTCGAAGACGAGAAAGACCTTGAGGTCTGGGACCGCCTGACCGGCAACTTCTGGCTGCCCGAAAAAGTCCCCGTCTCCAACGACATCCCCAGCTGGCAGAAGATGACCGAGGACGAGCACACGCTCACCATGCACGTGTTCACCGGACTCACGCTACTCGACACGATTCAGGGCACGGTCGGCGCGGTCTCGCTGATTCCCGACGCGCTCACCCCGCACGAGGAGGCCGTGTACACCAACATCGCCTTCATGGAATCCGTGCACGCCAAAAGCTACTCGTCCATCTTCTCCACCCTGTGCTCCACCGAACAGATCGATGCCGCATTCGACTGGAGCGAGAACAACGAGTTTCTGCAGAAGAAGGCGGAGATCGTGCTCGACTACTACGAGGGCGACAACCCGTACAAGCGCAAGGTGGCCTCCACCCTGCTCGAATCGTTCCTCTTCTACTCCGGCTTCTATCTGCCGATGTACTTCTCCGCGCACGCCAAGCTGACGAACACCGCCGACGTGATTCGTCTGATTATCCGCGATGAGGCCGTCCACGGCTACTACATCGGCTACAAGTACCAGAAGGGCATCGCCCAGCTGAGCGATGCCGAGCGCCTGGATCTGCAGGACTACACGTACGACCTGCTCAACGAGCTGTACGACAACGAGGTGGAGTACACCCAGTCGCTGTACGACCGCGTGGGCCTGACCGATGACGTCGAGAAGTTCCTGCGCTACAACGGCAACAAGGCGCTGATGAACCTCGGTTACCCGGCTTTGTTCCCGGCTGAGATTTGCGATGTGAACCCCGCGATCCTGGCCGCCCTGAGCCCGAACGCCGACGAAAACCACGACTTCTTCTCCGGCTCCGGCTCCTCCTACGTGATGGGCAAAGCCGAAGAAACCGATGACGACGACTGGGACTTCTAAGGGTTTCGCGGTCCGCGAACCCGCAGCGCCGCCGCGTTCGCACGGCGGCGCTACGCTGGAGATATGGAACAGGAGCCGTTGGTCAGCATCATCATCCCGGTATATAAGGTCGAGAAATTCCTTGATGAATGCGTGAAGTCTGTGGTTGCGCAGACCTATCGCAACCTCGAGATTCTGCTGGTCGACGACGGCTCGCCCGACAATTGCCCGGCCATGTGCGACGCCTGGGCCGCCCGCGACCCGCGTATACGCGTGATTCACAAGCCCAACGGCGGCCTGTCCGACGCCCGCAACGCCGGTATCGCCGGGGCCACCGGTGCGTACATATACTTCGCCGATTCCGACGACACCGTGGCACCCACGTTGGTGGAGGACTGTCTGAACGCCATGCGCGAGTATGACGCCGACCTCGTGATGTTCCAGTTCGACACCATCTCCGAGAACAACAAGCCGCTGCTGTCCAACTATCGCCACAACGACTTCACCGAGGTGCAGGTCCTGACCCCGGTCGAGGCCATCAAAAAGCAAGTCAAGGCTGAGATTGACGGCTATTTCTGGGCCTTCCTGGCACCTGCCTCCACCTATCAGGGCACCGGATTCTCCTTCCCGGTGGGTCGCAAAATCGAGGATCTCTCCCGTATCTGCAACGTGATCGGCGAGGCCACGCGCGTGGTCCGTCTGCCCAAGGCGCTGTACCACTACCGCATGCGCGAGGGGTCGATTACCGCCAGCTGGGATCCGCAGCTCACCCGCGACTGGACCCGCGCCGCCGACGACCGCGAGGAATACATCGTCCACCGATTCCCCGAGCTCAAGGGCTTCATGACGCTGCAACAGCTGAATTTTTTTGCCAACCTCGATTACGAGACCATGCGCCAGTCGCTGATCGCCGGGCTCAAGATCGATCCCGAGGACGCCGACGCGCTTCGTCGCCGCATCGAGGGCCTGACCAAGTCCGCCGATGAGGGCGATGAGCCCGTACCGGAAACGTTGCGTGAGTTGCTCGGACTGCTCAAGCTGGGCATCGCCAAGGTGGCCGATGGCACGTTCGGTAAGGCCGATGGCAGCAGTACTGATGGCGATGCCGAGAACGATGACGTAACGCTGGCCGACCGTTTCCGCGACATGCGCGAGGACTGGCGCCAGCTGCGCATCCAGCGCATCGAAGACGCCGAGGAGCGCAAGGCCGAGCGCAAAGCCGCCCGCAACGGCGTCACCTTCGAGTCTGTGTCGCATTAGTCGGCGACTGATGGAATCCATCAGTCCGGGAAGAGCAGACCTGCTCTACGTCGGGCGTGCCGGTTCGCACGTTCGAGAAACAGGCGTGTCATGGGCCGAACCACACAACACCCCCAGAAACGCCCATAAAGTTAACTACATTTCAGACACGCCACTTGCCTTGGTCCACGGTCCGTGTATAGTAGTTCTCGGCTCAACGAAGAGAACCTTCACTGAACCGGAAAAAAGTAAACGCTGAAGCTTGCAGTTTCCGAAAGCAAAGTTGTACGTCGGTGGCGAGGGCGGAAGCACAGTAAAGAACAAATCCCTTTACAACGGATCGTGAGGCACGTACCTGCCTCTGAAAGGATTAGTAATTATGGCAGAAGTCGTTTTCGACCACGTCACTCGTATCTACCCGGGCAACGATAAGCCCTCCGTGGATGATCTGAATCTTGATATCAAGGATGG
>USKL01000174.1 GCA_900555225.1 uncultured Collinsella sp. | reverse complement strand
CTCAGATCGTATGCCGCGCGCGTCGCCCGTCCCAACGCTTCCGCGCTCGCAAAACGTTTGGTCGGGTCAAGCGCCATCGACATGCAGATGACATCGGCAAGTGGAGTGGGAATGCCGCGCGCCTCGCATTGCTCGCGCATGTCGAGCCCTGGTTTAGGGTCGACTCCCGTCAAGCAGAAGAACAACAGGGCGCCAAGTGCGTAGACGTCGCTGCGCACACTCGTCTGCCCAAACCCATACTGCTCGGGCGGCGCATAGGGTCGCGTGCCAAACTTGACGGTGTCGGCATCGGCGCCATCGCGCCATACGCGCGCGATCCCCAGGTCGATAATCACCAGCGATGAAAATGTCAGGCCGTCATCAGGCGTATAGTTGGCACCTGTCACGATGATATTCGACGGCTTGAGGTCACGATGGATCACCGGCGCCGACGTCTCCCCCGCCATTGCAAAACCGGCATGGAGCTCGCCCACGGCGTCGCAAAGGACAGGATACAATTCATGCGCATAATCGGGGGTGGCTCCCAGACGGTACACCAGCGCCCCGAGCGTCTCCCCTTCGATGTATTCCATAACCACGTTGAGCTCGTCGCCCACACGACGACAATCGACGATTCTGGGCAGGTGCTCAAAACGCCTGCCTGCCCGCTGAGCGGCAAACAGACGCTCGTATGCCCCGCCGATTTGAGCCGAAGCATCGATGCGTTTACGAACAAAGGGACCGAGCGAACCACCGCCGGTTCCTTCAAAGTACACGAGCTCGGTTGTTTCAACGGACGAGCGCTTAAGTACTCGCTCCACGCGATAGCTGTCGTCGCGATCGAGCGACGCCAGGTGCTCGGCAAGCGCTGCGGTCAGCTCGTCATCGGAATATGTTGGGGTCTGAGTATCCATAGGCTCCATCATAGCGCAGGGCGCAGACACCTCATGGCATCCGCGCCCCGTTCGTTTGCATCGTTGTTCGGCAGCTCCGCCGGCTCAGATATCAGCCGCTAACTCACCGTCTCCTCGCCAAAGCGATACAGCTCCTCGTTGACCTTTTGGAGGCTGCACCCGCGATCGATGCAAAAGATGATAATCGCATCGCGGCGGTCCTTGCAGTTAAGGACGCTTACCCCGGCAGCCGTCAGCGCACGGTTGGTCTCTTTGAGCGTCAGCGCCATCGCAAAGGCAATCTGCAGCACCTTATTGCGACTCGGATGACGCGCGCCGGTAAAGATCTGATAGCCAAAGGTCTCATTGAGATCGGCCATACGAACCACGCGCGAGCGCTCCAAGCCCTTTTCCTGCAGTAGCTGCTTCAGGTAGTTCGAAAGCGACGGGGTGGCAAAGTCGTGTTCTTTGATATAGCCATCGATGTTTGGCGCGTCGAGAAGCTCATTGAGTAACTCGTCAGTCAGCTTTTTATCGGGCATACGACTTCACCTCCCCCAGTGCATGCAACATGCTAGAAACCGCTTACGTCCGAACGCTCCCAGCTAGCAACCTGGTCGGGAGACACCGTACCCAGCGCCTCGAACTTCCAGGAGCCGCCCGCCTTCAGATGATTGGTGTTTGCAAGAGCCGTTCCAACCTGGTTGCCATCGGCATCATACAGAACATATTCAATCTGAATGTAGCTCTTTTCCTTATCCGTGTTATTGGTCAGCGTGCCCGTGATCTTATAGGTAAACTGATCGGAAGTGTCTTCAGCCTCGTCAGCAATGGTATACGGTTCTTGCGGTTCTTTTTGCTCCTCAGCCTGCCGTGTCGTCTCGGCAGGTTTTGCCGAATCGCTCGCAGACGAATCGGTTGAATTGCCACCCATAGAGCCCACGGCACCGACAATAACCAGCACCACGATGATGCCTAGGACAATCTTGCCGATCGGCTTCTTTCCCTCTTTTGCCATTATTCATCCTTCCTACGATCCGGCTACCGTGCCGGCACACAGCACATCGTAGGAAGGATTGAACTTGAATTCATTAGCTGAGAGCTAAGGCTGCGGTAAACGGCCAATGCAGTTATCCAAACGCCGAGCAAACGCACTGCGCGCGACCGTCTGCTGGCAGTGCATCAACCCACCGTGACGGATTCCCCGGTAAAGGTGCTCACAAGCAACAGGATAAAGAAGGCCAGATAGCTGATGCTCAGCAGGTAGGCGATGACCAAAAAGGCAATCCATCCTACATTGGTCTTACCGTCGGCGCGGCGCTGCTCACGACTGCGATAAAGCCAAATCGTCACGCCGATAGCAGTGATAAACAGTACGAGTGCCGCCGTAGCCAGCCCAGCAAGCACAAACATCACGCCAATGCCCACAGCGATGACCGGAAGCAGCAGCAAACCGCACCCGCATCCACCCGGACTATATACGGCAGACTGTCGGCGTCGCCTCATCGCCGCGCCACCCCCATCATCTTTGAGCACTACAGTGCGATAGCCTGCTGAACAGGAACGATCTTGTCGAGTTCCGGTTCAATCCGCCTTTTCTCGGCCTCAAGGTCAAACGCCACCTGAGCGCGCAGCCAATAACCATCCGTCAGGCCAAAATAACGGCAAAGACGGAGGTCGGTGTCGGCCGTCACGCGACGTTTTCCCAAGACAATCTGCCCGATACGCTGAGCCGGAATCCCAGTCTCTTTCGCAAGGCGATATTGAGAAATGCCCATGGGAACAAGAAACTCCTCTTTGAGAAGCTCACCAGGAGTCACCGGCGACAGCAAATCGGCCGAAGTCTCATCACTTGTGATAATCGACGATTTCGACATTCCAAGCCATCTCCTGTCTCCACTCAAAACAGACCCGATAGCGCTCGTTAACACGGATGCTATATTGACCGGCACGATCGCCCTTCAAAGCTTCCAGGCGGTTGCCCGGTGGAACGCGAAGATCATCAAGCGAAGCGCAAACCTGCAGTTGGCGAATCTTCCTCGTTCGGTATCCTCATCTTTATACGATGCAATCATAGTATCGCCTTACGTTAGTAACGTCAAACGTTTCTATAGACTTACATCTCTATTATATCGTACGTTTGTTCGTGTTTTCTAGAACAAATTGTCCTTCGCGCCTTAGTCAAGCAAAAGCAATCGTTTATAGACATCGAGGCCTTTGAGTAGGATTTCCTCGTCGAAGAGCATGCTATCGGTATGCAGAGCGCTTGTGGCATAGGCGGGGCAGCCATCCGAATCACTCGGGTTGTCTTGGTCCTCTGGCATACCCGTGCCCAGCAGGAAAAACACGCCCGGCAGATGGCGTTGATAGAACGCGAAATCCTCGGCGATCAGCAGCGGTTCCTCCACAAGCTGCAGCCCGGGCAAGGCAGGCGCGACGCTGGCAAACAACTCGGGGTCGTTGTCGACCGGCGGATAGCCCTCGGCAAAGTCGAGATCATACGTGCAGCCCGTTGCGGCACAGGCATCGTCCAGCACGCGGCGCACGCCTTCGCGCGCCCGGTCGAACATGTCGTCCGTAAACACACGCAGGCTTCCGGCCACATGGGCCTCCCCCGCCACCGCGTTGCAAACCGTACCGGCCTGCAGCAGACCAAACTTACCGATACAGGGCTCGTCGGCACCCAACTCATCCATCAGTTCGCGCTCGGCAACCAAGAACTTGGCAGCCGCCAGCGCTGCATCGTGCGACTCCTCGACCGGAACGCCATAGGTCTTAGCGATATGGATGCTCGTCCCGTGAATATGAATGTGCGTCTCACTCGAACGCGCCAGCAACGGACCGGAGCAGCTCGCCAACGTGCCGGCGAGCAGATCGGGCCACACATGGAAGCCGAAGATGTGATCCGCCCCGTAGCGCTCGAACACGCCGCTCTCGCACACCGTCTTGGCGCCACCGGTCGTTTCCTCGGCAGGCTGGAACACAAAAAGCACGTTGCGCTTAAGTGAACCCGGCTGCTCGCGAATCGTACGGTCGACAAAGGTCGCGGCGGCAAGCGCCATAGCCATGTGTCCGTCATGTCCGCAAGCGTGCATCTTGCCGGGATGGATCGAGGCAAAGGCCGCTCCCGTCGCCTCCGCGATGGGCAGCGCATCCATATCGGCGCGAATCGCCGTGGCACGCGCGGCACCAACGCCAGCGTCGAAGAAAGCGCAGACGCAGCTGGGACACGGATGGATCACCTCGCAAGCGAGCGGCGCCAACACGCCCTCGATATAGGCGATAGTCTGCGGAAGATCGAAATCGAGCTCC
>USKL01000173.1 GCA_900555225.1 uncultured Collinsella sp. | reverse complement strand
AGACCAAACCATAGGGCATGATAATGCTCGCGCGGAACACTAAACTGCGACTTTTGCTGCGCGTAGGACACTCCATCATCGTGCATTTCGAGAGCGCGAATCACGCGGCGAACATTATGGGGGTGGATGACCGCAGCGGACTCGGGGTCGCGCTCGGCAAGCAGGGCATGCAGTCCCTCCTCGCCAATACGCTCGGCAAGCTCCTGATAGCCCGCACGGCGATCGTCCTCAAGTTCACCCGAGGGAAAGTCCATCTCATCGAGGGCGGCCTTGAGATACAGCCCCGTACCCCCGCAAAACACCGGCAGGCGGCCCTCGCCAAGCAAGCGCTCAACATGCGCGCGAGCGTCAGCCTGATAAAGCGCAGCAGAATATGCCACACCCGGCTCTACAATGTCGACGAGACGCAGCGGCGCCGTACACTCATCGGGCGCCATCTTTGCGGTACCGATATCCATGCCGCGATAGATTTGCATCGCATCGCACGACAGCACTTCGGACGAAAGACGAGCTGCCAAACGATCGGCAACATCGCTCTTACCAACCGCCGTCGGACCGACGATCGCAACGGCGGAAAGACCTGCCCCGGGAGCAACCATTAGCGCGGCTCGCCCACAACGGAGCCAGACAAATACCAGGTCTTGGCAACGTCAACGTCAACATCAACGATCTTGCCAACAAGCTGGTCGATGCTGTAACCCTCTGGGATAGGCGCATGCACGGTCTGATTTTTGGGACTCTTGCCCAGTAGCACCGCGTCATTCTTTTTGCTCGTTCCCTCAATGAGCGCCGGAACCACAGTATGAAGCTCACCCTGGTTATACTCGTGTGCCGTGGTCTCGATAACCTTAACCAGGCGGTTGAAACGCTCGAGAATAACCTCATGCGGCGTAGGATCATCAATCTCGGCGGCCGGGGTACCGGCGCGCTTGGAATAGATGAAGGTATAGGCCTGAGCATAGCGGACCGTCTCGGCAAGTGAGAGCGTCTGCTCAAAGTCATCTTCAGTCTCGCCCGGGAAGCCAACGATAATGTCGGTCGAGAGCGCGATGTCGGGCATGCGGTTGCGAATGCGATCGACCAGGCCCAGATAGTCCTCGCGTGTATAACGGCGATTCATCTCTTTGAGGATCCGCGTCGAACCTGACTGGACGGCCAGGTGCAGCTGCGGCATAACGGCAGGCGTCTCGGCCATGGCGTCGATGGTCTCGGGCAGCAGGTCCTTGGGATGCGAAGACGTAAAGAAGATGCGCTCCACGCCCGTATCGCCCACGGCGCGCAGCAAGTCGGCAAAGCGCGGCTTACCAAACAAATCGCGGCCATATGAGTTAACGTTTTGGCCCAGCAGCGTAATCTCACGCACGCCCTGGCGCACCAAACCGGTCACCTCGTCGACAATCTCCTCGAAGGGACGGCTCTTTTCGCGACCGCGCACGTACGGCACGATGCAGTAGGTGCAGAAGTTATTGCAGCCCGTCATGATGGGCACCCAGGCGTGATACTGCGTCTCACGGTGCCACGGCATACTCATGGCATCCGTATCCTCATGCTCATTGGTGCGGATATGACGCTTGCCGTCCAGGAACGCCTCGGCAATGAGCTCGGCCACATGTGCGATGGAATGCGTGCCAAAGATGACATTGACGTTATCGACGTTGGTGAGCAGGCCCTCGCCATCGCGCTGCGCGATGCAACCACCAACGGCAACCACACGCTTGCCCGAGGGTGAGGGCGGGAGGCTCTTACAAGAGTTGCACTGACCGTACAGGCGAGTATCGGCGGCCTCGCGCACGCAGCATGTCATGAAGACAACAATATCGGCATGCTCGGGATCGAGCGCCATGAGGCAACCATACGAATCGAGCAGACCGCTCACGCGCTCAGAGTCGTGCTGATTCATCTGGCAGCCAAAGGTGCGGATAAAGTAGGTTTTACCGGCAAGAATATCGCGTACGGAACGCTGGTCCATGTGCATAAGTCCTAACGATGGAGAGGGGGGGGCGAATCGAGGCAAGCAGAAGCTATGCCACAGGCTTAACATCATCCATGACGACGTTATCCATAGCAGCTCGATTGATCTGGTGAACGTAGATAGAAAGACGGATGGCCGTGCGCGACTCCCCGTTAATGAGGATGTCGGAGAACACGGGCGCGCAGGAAATATCAAAACCGGTTGGAATCAAAAAACCGCGCGCGATAGCCACAGCCTTTATGGCCTGGTTGACCGCACCGGCGCCGACACACTGAATGTTGACGGGCACACCATCCTTGACCATGCCGGCGATGGCGCCGGCAACGGACGCGGGCGATGATTTGCTTGATACCTTCAGGCAATCCATGAAGAAACTCCTGCGTTTAAAAGTACGTTTTAACTGCAATAACTGTATCGTACCGAGTGGACTTGGTAAAGGCACTATTCCTCTTTGGCAAGATCGAAGGTCACAGTGATTCGATCACGCGAAACGCGAATCTTTGGGTCGCCGCAAAGGTTGAGATAGTACCGGGCGGCAAGGTCATTAAAGTCGCGCTCCACAGCACGCGAAAACTGTGCCATGTCATCCTTGGCAATACGAAGCCCGCGACGATCCTTCGCGAGATCGACAGGAGCCGGCGCATGCGAGGACGAATCACGCTCGCGCAGCAGACGCGCGGTCACACCGCGAACGGGCTTAATCTGCCCTGCCAAAATGCGATGTGCCGTGCGCTCGGACATCTCAAGACCCAAACCCGAGCAGATACGGATAAAGTCCTCGGCATCAGAGGCAAGGCCTAAACGATCGACAACCGGAAGCTCGCTCTCGTCATCAATAAACAGGAGACGAGACGTATCGAGCCGACTTGACGCCTGAGCATAAAGGGTCGCGGCAATCTCAGACGGAGAACCAAGATAGACATCGCAACCACGCAGCTCCTCGAGCGCAAACTCACAGGCAGCGCGAATAATATTATGCGGGCCGCGAGCACAGACATAACGTCCGTCCTCATCCTTGACGGCCTGGGGCCAGCTGGACTGATCGGCACGCTCACTGAGGCGGTCGGCTGCAACGCTCACCTTAAAGGCTGAACCAAGATCGACGCCGGACGTGACCACACGGGCCTCGTCGGTGTTCTGTTTGATCGAAAACAATGCCATGCCACGACCGTGAACGCCCCAACGGTCCATCTTCATGCTCTCGAGCTTGGAGGTAACGCGGGCATCGAAGATTCGCTTTTGCATATCCTGCGGAACGCCCGAACCGTTATCCAGAAAGACAAGCGTGCGGACGCCATCTTCCTTGGTCGTGGCGAGATAGACCTTGTCGGCGCCGGCATCGCGAGCATTACGGAGCATTTCGATGACGATATCCTCGACATGCTGAATGTCGTGTTTTGCCTGGCGCCGCTCGGCCTCCGAAACGCGGAGGCGGACATACCCCTCGCCAAGGTTCTCCTCGACGCGAAGGTTGCCCTCCCCCGACATCGACGCGATAAATGAGATGAGCTCGTTCGCGTCGCTCATGTTATTTAGCGATATCGACAGCGCGGCTCTCGCGAATCACGACGACGCGCACCTGACCGGGATACTCCATCTCTTCCTCGATCTGATGGGCGATATCGTGAGCCAGGACCGTGGACTGGGCATCGGAGATCTTGTCCGGCTGAACCATGACGTGGACCTCGCGACCAGCCTGCATGGCATAGGTACGCTCGACGCCTTCATGGGAGTTGGCGATCTCCTCGAGCTTCTCAAGACGCTTGACGTATGCGTCGAGGGTTTCTTTACGTGCACCAGGACGCGCAGCGGAAACGGCGTCGGCGGCCTGCACGAGGCAGGCGATGATGGTCTGCGGCTCCACGTCGTTGTGGTGCGCCTGCACGGCATGGATGATGTCGTCCTTTTCGTGGTACTTGCGCAAAAATTCGACGCCGAGGGCGACGTGCGTACCCTCCATCTCGTGGTCGACGGCCTTGCCGATATCGTGCAGCAGGCCTGCGCGCTTGGCGGCGTAAACATCCGCGCCCAGCTCGGCGGCCATCATGCCCGCAAGGTGCGAGACCTCGATGGAGTGCTGCAGAACGTTCTGGCCGTAGCTCGTGCGGTAGTGCAGGCGGCCGAGCATCTTCACAAGCTCGGGGTGCAGGCCGCGGATGCCGGTCTCCAGCACGGCGCGCTCACCCTCAGACTTGATGATGGCGTCCACCTCGCGGCGGGCCTTGTTGACCATCTCTT